>JAPVWS010000133.1 GCA_027493295.1 Candidatus Versatilivorator vitaminiformans
GGATTCCTGCCAGATTGCCCCCAACGACCTGGCCATGAGCTACGGTTATCGGGATGGTCCCGACCACCCGGAAGTCCAGGACGCCATCGGTCGGGCCGAAGAGGTCATTCTGGCCGGCCCCACCTACCTGGGCGGGTTGGCCCTCGACAACGCCACCGCCAACCGGATGATCGGCCGGGGGTACCGCATCATTCTCACCGGATCCGACACCCTGCTGCTGGAGCGCGGTTCCGCCGATATCCTGAGGGGTATCGACCGGGATGACTGAGGCAGTCGGTTTTTCAATTTCAACCTGCCATGTCCACTGAAAATCTTCCGGCCACGGTGGTGGCTGTGTCCGGGTCGGCAGGCCTGGACGTGACCCTGCGCGATCCTCCCCGCCACTGGATCGGCGAGGTGCCGCGGGACGTCTACACCCACCGGACCCTGCTGCCGCTACGCTCGCCCCCCGAGATGGGGCTGGGCGGCAATGGGGGGTCGGCTTCCTATGTGCTGGGGAATCTGGGCCGGAAGGTTCACCTGAACGCACCCATTGGCCAGGATCCGGCCGGGCAACTGGTCAGGGGCTGGCTGGAGCGGGCCGGGGTGAGGTGCACAGCGCCCACCGGCCGCTCCACCATGCAGGCCATCACCGCGGTAGACGCCTCCGGAAGGCGGCTGGGGACCCTCCAGCACGTCGGCCCGGCTCTGGACTGGAGCCTGTCGGCTCAAGATGAGGAGGCAAGCTGGCTTCTGGCCAGCCTGCCGGGACAGATCCCGCTGGAGGCGCTGCCCCAGGTTCTGGGTCTGCTTCAGGATTTCGGCGGGCAGGACCGTGTGCGAGTGCTGGACACCGGCCTCGGCTGGACGGGCAAGGCCGAGCCCCGGCAGGTGAGGGAGCTGTGGGCGCGGGCCGAGGTGGTGGTGGGCACCCTGGAAGAGTTGTCCGTCTGGACCTCAGGGAGAAACGGCCGGGATGTGGCCGAGCGCGTACTGGCAGCCGGCCCCCACACCGTGGTCCTCAAGATGGGCTCCGGTGGTGCCGCCTACCAGTCCGTGAAGGAACCCTATGCCCACCAACCCCCGGTCCGGGTGGCATCCAGCAACGTCAGCATTGGAGCCGGGGATGCCTTCAACGGAGCCCTGATCGCAGGCCTCACCGAGGGTCGCCCCCTGGCCGAGGCCGTGGCCCGGGCCCAGCAAATAGCTGCCACGGTGGTGGAACGGGGACGCGGCGTTCTGGGTTGGGGTGAGAGTCTGGCCTGAATCTACCCCGGCGTCTCCAGGGTGAGTTCCCATTCTCCCAGCTTGCGCAGGCGAGTGGCGGTGGGAAGGATCGGTGGCTCGCCGGCGGCCGACCAGGCCGCCACCTCCTCCTTGTGCCCCAATCGAGGCACCTTGCGAGCCCGGACGATGCCATCCCAGAAAAAAAAGTTCTCGACGCCGGCCTCATAGAGCCGGTGTGCCTTGCGGTGGTACTCCTCGGCGGTTAGCCCTCGAGGCATCAGGTTGAGCGCCAGGCGGCAGCGCGTCCCCCGAACCAGCGAGACGTAGTAGTCCACGTCCTGGGGCTTATCCCAGGCGGGCTGGTAGCTGTTGAGCCGAATGGTGGAGGAATAGGGGATGATGGTGTCCACCAGGCCCTCGGCGATCCAGGTCTTCAGGTCCATTCCGTGCAACAGGTTTTCCTCGGGACGGAACACCACCGCCGAGATGGCCAGCCTCTTGGAACGGCTGGTGCGTTGGGTGACCTCGTCCAGTGCCTGGCGCAGCTCCCGCATGAACCGGGTCAGGGCCTGGCTTCGAAAAGTGAGCCAGCGGTGGTCCAGCTCGTCCAGCCGGCGGGGGTCCTGGCCGTAGCGGGCCTGGAATTCGCTAACCAGCGGTTCCTCGTAGGCCACCAGCGGAGGGCGGCGATTGTAGAGGACTCCCACCCCGTCGATGGGGTATTCCGCCATCTCCCTGAAAAGAGAGATCACGTAGCGGCGAGTCTCGGGGAAGGCGTAGGAAATTCGGGGCATGGGCCTGCCCTGTCGATCCAGGCAAGCCAGTTCCGGATGCTTCTCGTAAAAGCTGCCCGCAATGTGGTCGTGGGGCGCCGGGTAGACGAAGCCGGCGGTGCGGTAGGAGGCGTGCAGCTCGATTCCCATCTCCCGAGCCAACTCGGCGGCCGCCCGCAGGGGATCCACCCCTTTCTGGCGATAGGTTCTCCAGGTCACGGCCAGCTCCCGATCGACGGCCCTGGGGAAGACCGGGTCGGGCTGGTTGAAGGCCCGCCCGTAGTCCTCGGCGATCCTGGACAGGTAAAGAGCCCGGTCTCCGCCGCCGGCCTCCCAGTACACCCGCGACACGTCGGAATGACGCAGAGGCTCCAGGTACTTGAGCACCTCCTCGGCCGATCCGGAAACGTTGGAAAAGTGGGCATCGGTGTGCACGAACAAGCGCTTGCTCGCCTTTTGAGCGCGGTCCTGCCGCAGTCGCTCCACCTCGTGCGCCGACAGGGGGACCAGCTTGATGTAAGCCAGCCACCCGTGCTGGATGCGAGGCACCCGGGTCTGGCGGATGAGCAGGTCGCGCCCGCTCAGATCGGCGCTTTTCCAGTAGATATCGTCGATCCAGTTCTCGCGATGGTCGGTTTCTCCCCGCCGGCCGGTCACAGTGGTGTAGGCGGGATCCCCCGACAACTTGACCTGAACCTGCTTGGGCTGTTCGAAGGGCTTCCGGTAGATGCCCACATAGATCCGGTGCCACCCCGTGCGTTTCAGGGCGTAGGTCAGGTCGGGAGCGGCACTCTCCTCCAGGGCCACCAGCATGGTTCCGCTGAAGTCGTTGGTTTCGTATGCCAGCGTCTTCCAGGTCCCGCGCTTCAGACGGGTGGACAGGGCTGAAGCGGGCCGGCACCGGTCCAGGTCGGTCAAATGGACGGCCCCGTCCCGAGTGGGCGGTCCCTGCCCCGCGGCCCCCGAGGCTTGCATCCGAATACGCAGGCTGAGCCCCGCCAGCGCCGCCGCTTCCAGAAACTGCCGGCGATTGGGCCGCCAACCCCGCTCTTGGGAGCTTCCAGCAGTATCGATCATGGCTGTCCTCCTTTCCAACATGCCTCTTCGGCCGTTCACAGGATCAGGAATCACTCCCCCCTGGAGGGGGAGTCGGTGAGACAAGGGCCCCGCCCGCAGTCGATCCGGTGGGGGGGACGGAATCGGCGAGAACGCCACATAGGAGATTCCGCCCGCAGTCGAGCCGGAGGGAGGCAAACACGGCGCCCCGGGAGCAAAAAATCCTTGCGCTAGTGGTGATCCACCCGCTGGCCGTCGGGGCGGTTCTTGAACTCCCGGACCAGGCGCAGGAACGCCTCCACCACCGCTTCGAAGATCACCCGGCCTTTTTCGGCGGTCGCCAGATTGGGGTCTCCCACCACCCCCGTCTTGCTGAAGCGGGTCCAGATATCCATGAAGAGCACCGGGGAGCTTGCCATGAGATCCAGGAAGATGAAGTTTGAGGGCGGCAGACCCATTTCCGTGACGGCCTTGTCCATCTGCACCCGGTCAGGGTCCAGGTGCAGGTAGACCGAGGTCTCCAGCTCACCGGCGTGGGCGATGCCTCCCCGCTCCGATTCCCGCACCTCCTGGATTGTTTCGGCGGCCAGGGACGGCCAGATGAAGGCTCCGCAGAGGCTGTCGGTCTCCAGAATGGTCCTGCGAGCCACCAGTTCCAGGATGGGCATGTTGGAGCCATGACCGTCGGCGATCAGGATGCGCTTGAATCCGTGGTGGGCCACGCTCTTGGTGACGTCCAGAACGAAGTTCAGCAGGTGCTCCATGCGGATGTCGATGGTTCCCGGGAAATCCATGTGATGAGTTTCAAAACCATAGGGGATCGGTGGGAGCAGCAGAATTTCTCCGTCGGCTCGGCGGGCCGCCTCCTCGCAGATGGACTGGATCAGGAAGTTGTCGGTGTCCAGGGGGAGGTGGTGTCCATGGTCTTCGACCGAGCCGATCGGCTGGACCACCACCGGCTGGCGGGGCACCAGGTCCTTCAACTCCTGCCAAGTGTATTGCTGATACCAGTAGCTCTTGCGTTCCATAGCCGCCTCGTTTCAGTGCTCTCGGCCCGCCAGAATCGAGCCGAAGCGCTCGATGATCAGCTCCAGTTGGTCTGCACCCAGGCTCACCGGGTTCAGGATCAGGCGGCCCCGGGGCATCTCCTGCTGGCCGACCGCCACTGCCGGGTCTCCCTCCAGCAGGCCCAGCACCAGGTCCACCAGCGTCAGCCCCGCGGGGTTCTCTTCGAGCTCCACCGCCAGCAGCGGGTAGCCCGACTCCCCGCTGTCCATGACGGTGACCCCCAGGTAGGGAAGTCCCTCCAAACCGTCCCGGAGGGTCTGAATCTTGCCGGCCTGGTCTTGCCGCCAGGCCTCGGGGTCCTGTTTGAGGTAGGCTCTCAGGGCTGCCACCAGGCCGGCGATTTCCTCCTTGCCCACCTTGAGCGGTCGCCCGATTCCCTGCAGGGGCGGGCCGGGCAGCCTGCCCGACTCCAGAAAGCGGTGGCGCAGCATCCAGGTGTCGGGCCACACGTCCATGTCCTGGTGCTGCAAGGCCACCGAATCTATCAGGTCCCGGCGGCCCACCAGAATCCCCGAAGCCTGCGGGCCGCCCAGCGCCTTGCCTCCCGAAAAGGCCACCAGGTCGGCTCCGGCGGCAACGAAGCGTTTCAGATTTTCTCTGGGAGGCAGCGAGGCGGCCGCATCCACGATGACCGGCAGTCGATGGCGATGGGCCGCCGCCACCGTGTCCTCCAGGGAGACCGCGCCCTGGACCTGCATGTCCACCCACAGGACGGCTGCCGTCCCTGAATGAATGGCGGCCTCGATCTGCCAGGCCGCCGTCGGCCGTACCTCCGGGTTTCCCAGTTGCCCCACCTCCACAAGTTTGGCTCCGGCAGCGCGAAGCGCATGGTCATAGGCGTTGCGTTGGCAGCGCTGCACGACGATCCGGTTGGCCATGCCGCCGCTGTCGGGCAGGCGCTCCATCCTGTGGATGTCCAGGCCGGCCAGGCAGGCCGCGGCCGCAAGCTGCAATCCGGCGGCTGCTCCGCAGGTGACATATCCCGCTTCGGCGCCGGTCACCTCCGCCAGGTAGCTCCCCGCCCGCTCCTGCAGTTCCTCGATGGACACGCTCCAGCGGGAGGCCTCCCGCATGGCCTCCACGGCTTCCGGCACCATGGGCGGTCCGCCCAGGCGGGTCAGCGTGCCGGCGGCATTGATCACCCGCCGCACGCCCAGGCTGCGGTAGATGTCTTGCAAGGTAACTCGCTCTCTTTGGTGTCGCTGCCGCACCGAGCCCGCATTTCTCACCAGGTCGCTGGATTCAAGCTGAAAGTCTATTTAGTTTCAGCAACTTATTGGTCCGATTGCGACGCCTTACGGTGACACACGGTGCTGGGCGTGCCCTGGCTTGTCCTTTTCCCCTCAGCGCATCCATGCTCGCTCGACCGTAGTGGCCGCTACGCTCTTCGCTCCCGAGCACGCGCTCCGGACTGCCCAGATCGGCGATCATTCGGAAGTTGGCTCCCATGGTGGCGCCCCAGTTGGGGTCATACCCGGTATTACACACGGTGATTCCGTTTCCCTTGACCGGTTGACCTCCCCGATCCAGCAGGCGTCCCAGATCGCCCCGGCCGGAGAGCACATGCCTGAGATGGATCCGATGGGCCCTCCCCCAAGTCCAGCTTGAGACCTCGGGACCCATTCGCCGGGACAGCTCGGACAGGCTGGCCCGCCAGGCCCGGACCACCGCGCTCCGGCGCGTCTGGCGCTCGAACCAGCCTACCGGGTCTTCCCTGAGCATCTGTGAGGCCAATCCACCGATGGCCCCCGAAACCAGTTCCACCTCGTTCTCAGGAAAGCGCTCGCCCGCCACCGTGCGGCTCCAGTGGGTAAAGAAGGTCTCGAAAATGGAGGCGCCGGTGCTGTCGGTCTCCATGCGGCCGTCCCAGCCCCGGAGCTCTTCCACCGCTTCTTCATTCTCCGGGCCATGCTCGTCCAGGATCTGCAGCAGGTGCGGCAGGCACGCCCGGGCTCGCAGGGAGAGAACGTCGTGCTGGATCCCCACCAGTTCCTCCCGTGACAGGTCTGTCCTTCGCTCGATCCTCTGGCGAACCCGGCGGGCCCGGTGGCCGCTGCTCCAGGTGCCGGAGAGGGGGTAGGGATAGTCGTCGGGAGCCGGCCGGTTGTTGGCGGTGGCGATCCAGCCTCGTTCCGGGTTCTTCAATTGGGGCATGCTCTCGAATGGAATGAGCCCGTCCCACTGATGGGCGGGATCCCAACCCGGACGGTAGCCTCTTTCCCAGATTCGGCGGATCGGAATCCTGCCGGTGGATTGCTGTCCGATGTTCCCTTCCACGTCGGCAAACACCAGGTTCCAGGTCGGCATGATCCACTCCTTCAACGCCTGGCGAAACTGGTCGGCGCTGTCGGCTCGGTTCATGCGCTGCAAGGCCGGCAGCCATCCCGAGCCTTGGGCGCCCAGCCAGCGGAGCGACACCGGTCCCGTATCCCTCGCCAACGGCGGCAGCACCGAGTCCACGACGGGGCCGTTTCTGGAATGGCGCACCGTCAGAGTCAGCGAAGGGGCTCCCTTCACCCTGACCTCCTCCTTGCGTTCGCGGGCCGGCTCCCAGTTTCCGTCATGGAGGAAACAGCCGGGGTGGCCGGGATCGGTCTTTTCCTGATAGAGGTCCCGCTGGGAACAGATGTTGTTGGTAACTCCCCAGGCAACGCGCCGGTTGCGGCCGATCATCACGGCCGGAACACCCGCGTATCCGGTTCCGGCCACACTGAGGGAGGGGCTTCGCAGGTGCACTCCATACCAGCAGGAGACGGCGGCAAAGGCGATATGGGGATCGCTGGCCACCAGCGGCTTGCCGCTTCGGGTCCTCGATCCGGCGATCGCCCAGTTGTTGCTGCCTTCCCCCTCGCAGGGGTCCCCGCCGGAGGGGCCCACCGCCGGGTTGGCCGCCGATTGCCGGGGCCGGGCCGCATAGTCGCCGGCGTGCAAGATGCTCTCCTCGTCGGATTCTCCCTGAAGAAAGGCCCGGTAGAGAGCGGGATCCGGGAGGCGGCGCTTGGCCAGTTCCGGAATGACGATGACCGGGAAGCGGCCCGTCAGATACCACTGAAACTCCACCTGTATGGCCAGGCTGCCGGCTGGGGACCAGGGCTCGGGCTCATAGTCGAGCAGGTCGAACTCGATGGGCAGGGACGAGGCGGTGCGCTCCATCCAGGCGTTGATCCCGTCCGAAAAGGCCTGGAGCCTGAGGGCTACTTCTTCCGGGAGGCGGCTCTCCTCCTCGACCGCGATGCCCGGCAGCCCCACGGTTCTGACCAGCAGGTCCGACTCGCTTCCTTCCGGACCCAGAATCTCGGCCAGCCTCCCCTGTCCCTTGCGCCGCAGGTAGTCCAGTTGAAACAGCCGGTCCTGGGCCATGGCAAAGCCGTAGCCAAAGAACAGGTCCAGGTCGTCCTCGGCCGAGATGTGGGGAATTCCCCAGGAGTCGCGCTCGATCCGGACCGGACGCTTCACCGCCATCTCATGACGAGCTTCCATTTCGGGCACTCTGGAACGAATCTCGTCCCGCCACCAGGTATCAAACTGCTGCCTCGACATGCCGGAGGCCTTGCAAAGGGATTGGATGGACTCGCCCGCCCCAAGTCTCCTGAGACGGTCGTCAACGGGTTTTTTCATTTTGGAACTCCGCATTGAGTCATCGCCCGCCGGTATCCTGGCTCCGGAGAAGCGGGCCGCCGCCGATTTACCCGCCGGCCCGCCAGGCAGGGAACGGACCGCGGACCGCGTAGAGCCATGCAGGCCGAGGTATGAGGTCTAACGGTTGAAATATTCATTGTGCTCACCCGGACGGCCCCGGGCCAGATAGAGTCTCAGACCGGACCAATCGAACCCGGTGGGAGACACGAAGGTGCGATCGATGCGGACGTAAGTCGGAATGTACTTGATGGTGATGCCGCACCGGCGCCGCCCGGAACGGTTGGGGTTGGACCCGTGCCACAGGAAGACGTCGTGGGCGGAGAACTCCCCGGCTTTGAGCTCCACGTCGATCGCCCGGGTCTGATCCACCTGACGGAAGGCCAGGGGCAGGGTGGTCCGGCGGTCCGTATCGACCCGGTGGTTCAGCAGCACCTTTTCTCGGTGGGACCCGGGGATGACCTGCATGCATCCGTTCCGCCGGTCCGAATCATCCACGGCCAGCCACACCGTAAAGGTCTCCATGGGGTCGATAGGGAAAAAGGCGGCATCCTGGTGCCATTCCACCTCCAGCCCGTCCGCAGGGCGCTTGCTGATGACGTAGGAGGTAAAGAGAGCCACGTCCGGGCCGAGAATCTGTTCCGCAATGTCCACCAGGGGCTCGCTGAGGAAGAGATCCAGAAAATAGCGGTCGCGGTAGTGCACCGACGGCATGTTCTCGGGCCGGGTTCCTGCCGGCAGTCCGGCGATGAGCCGGTCAATCTCCTCCCGCAGCCGGGCCAGCTCGCTGTCGGACAGAATCTTCCCGCCCCTGACGAAACCCTGCTGCCGGTACTGTTGCAGCGCTTGCTGGCTTAGCCTGGCCATGGTTCATTCACCGCGGCCTCGTCCTTGCGGAGGCCGGCTTGGGGCAAGGATGCGGGCCTGTTTCTGGTTCCGGACCGGTCAGGGCGGAAATGATATTTCCGGTGCCCGGGGAAGTCAAACCCTTCTCCCTGGCAGGTTTGGGGCTGCTGCAACCGCGGCCGGCCGGCCGCGGTTTTCGTCGACTTGGCTCCCGTTCAGGGTCGTGATAAAGTTGGCCGCGGGCCGACAGCCGGCCTCGAGGAGCTTCTGAAATCGACCTTCCGGCGCCGGCCTGCCGGGGTTGCGCCATGACCGCCGATTCCGAGTTCTCGATCGTCCACTTTTCCGACGCTCATCTGTTCGGCGATCCCGCCCACGTGATCTATGGGGTGGAGCCCGCCCGCGCCCTGAAGGCCACCATCGCCTCCATCAACGCCATCCGG
>JAPVWS010000134.1 GCA_027493295.1 Candidatus Versatilivorator vitaminiformans
GTTGGCTGCCGTTCGCCGGGGCGGTGTACCGCACATGCTTTGTCACAACTACCGCACGGTGCCGGCCGTGGCCCTGGCCAAGGAACTCATTGACGGCGGTGAACTGGGGTCCATTCGCCATTTTCGAGGCACCTACCTTCAGGATTGGTCCATGAGCCCCGAACTGCCCCTTCTGTGGAGGTTCGACAAGCGAAAGTCCGGAAGTGGGGCCCTGGGCGATCTGGGATCCCACTTGATCGACCTGGCCCGCTTCCTGGTCGGCGAGATCCGCGGTGTCTCGGGTCTGCTGGAAACCTTCCTCAAGCAGCGCCCCCTGCCGGATCAGCCCGCCAGGAAGGGCCGGGTAACGGTCGACGACGCCGGCCTGGCGCTTCTTCGATTCGCCAACGGCGCGGTGGGCACCATCGAGGCCACCCGCTTCGCGCCCGGCCGCAAGAATTACAACGCCTTCGAGATCAACGGCAGCCTGGGCAGCCTGTCTTTCAACCTGGAGCGCCTCAACGAGCTCAAACTCTTTCTGTGCAGGGATGCCAAACATTCCCAGGGATTCAAGGACATCCTGGTTACGGAGCCCTTTCACCCTTACATGAACTGGTGGCCTCCCGGACACGTCATCGGCTATGAGCACACCTTCGTTCATATTGTCCATGACCTGATGCAGGCCATGGCGGGTAACCGGCCCCCCTCACCCGACTTCCGGGACGGTGTGGAGAACCAGAGAGTGCTCGAGGCGATCCAGCAGAGCGCCGAATCCGGACAATGGACCTCGCTGCGGCCCGCGCAGGTGTAAAGAGGGACGGTGCCGGCAGTCCGGCCGCACCGATTGCAGATCGCAGCCCGGAGGAAGACAATGGCTAGACCCGTCACACTGTTTACCGGCCAATGGGCCGATCTGCCTCTGGAGGCCCTGGCCAAGCAGGCCAGCCACTGGGGGTTCGACGGCCTGGAACTGGCTTGCTGGGGCGACCATTTCGAAGTGGACCGAGCCCTGGAGAGCGACGGCTATGTCCGTGAGAAGCGGGCTCTGCTGGACGGACTCGGTTTGAGCTGTCTGGCCATCAGCAACCACCTGGTGGGTCAATGCACCTGCGATCCCATCGACGCCCGGCACAAGGACATTCTCCCCGACCGCATTTGGGGGGACGGCGATCCGGAAGGAGTCCGCCGGCGTGCCGCCGAGGAGATGAAAGCCACCGCTCGCGCGGCCAGACTTTTCGGAGTCGACACGGTCAACGGCTTTACCGGCAGCAGCGTCTGGGCCAAGCTCTACTTTTTCCCACCCACTTCCCAGAGCCACATCGACGCCGGCTACCGCGACTTCGCCGACCGCTGGCTCCCCATCCTGGAGGTATTTCAGGAACAGCAGGTTCGCTTTGCCCTGGAAGTCCACCCGACCGAGATCGCCTACGATATCCTGACCGCCCACCGCACCCTGGAAGCCATCCGGCACCACCCCAGCTTCGGCTTCAATTTCGATCCGAGCCACCTCATACCCCAGCTCATCAACCCCGTCTTTTTCCTCGAGGACTTCAAGGACCGCATCTTCCACGTCCACATCAAGGACGCCCGGGTTCAAGCGGACGGCCGCAACAGCATCCTCTCCTCCCATCTCGATTTCGGGGACCATCGCCGAGGCTGGGACTTCGTCTCCCCGGGCAGGGGCGGAGTCCAGTGGGACCAGGTCATGAGGGCACTCAATCGCATCGGATACCAGGGGCCGCTTTCCATCGAGTGGGAAGACTCCGGCATGGACCGTAACTGGGGAGCCCCCGAGGCTCTGGCATTGGTCCGCCGGCAGGACTTCGCCCCCTCCGGGGTAGCCTTCGACGCGGCTTTTTCCAGCGATTAGACCGCCCTCCGACGAAGCTCAAGGCGCCCCGCCAACCCATGGACAGGACTTCCCTGAATATCTTCGCCAAGGCCCCCGTCCCGGGGACGGTCAAGACCCGCATGTCTCCCCCCTTGTCCCCGGCGCAATGCCTGCGTCTGCATGAGGCCCTGCTGAACCACACCCTTGCCCGGATGCGGCCTCTCATCGCTTCCGGGATGGAGGCACGCCTTTGCCTCACCGGAACGCTGCAGGAAGCGCTGGAGCAGGCCGGACGGATGGAAGCGGATGGCTTCGGCGTGGATGTCCAGCAGGGCGCCCATCTTGGTGAGCGTCTCAC
This sequence comes from Candidatus Versatilivorator vitaminiformans, assembly GCA_027493295.1. Lineage (GTDB taxonomy): Bacteria > Acidobacteriota > Terriglobia > Versatilivoradales > Versatilivoraceae > Versatilivorator > Versatilivorator vitaminiformans. The sequence continues at coordinate 2,169 of JAPVWS010000134.1, forward strand.
CCATGCGCTCACTACCCGATTCAGCCAGGGTTATTCCAAGGTCATCTTCGTCGGCATCGACTGCCCCGGGTTGGGACCGAATACTGTCCGGGATGCCGTCCGTGCCCTCAACCGTCAGGAGGTGGTCATCGGCCCGGCTCAAGACGGCGGATACTACCTGATCGGATTTTCCGCCAGCCTTCCCGAAATCCTGCGGGGAATTCCCTGGGGAACTCCGGCAGTCTATGAGACCACCTTGGACCGGCTCAGGCGGAAGGGAGTGCACTGGAAATCACTGGAACGGCAGGCAGACCTGGACACCTTCGGCGACCTGAAGCGATTCTGCCGCCGGGCCTCCTCAGTAGGAGGCCTTGAGGGTGGGATCGATCCGGTTTTTTTTGCTACCATGGAAGGACTGATTCTCGAGGCAGGTGACGATTTCTGAGGTTCGGTCCCGAACCGAGGCGGGGTCCATCTCGTGACGGGGAGGGCGCCCCGGGTTGCCACCCCGTCATGGGGTAATTTGGACGCAGCCATGTTCCGATTCACCTCTGCAGGACTCCTGATCATCGGCCTGAGCCTGCCGGCGCCGGTCCAGGCAGCCGAGGTTTCCGGCCGGGTCACCGATTCCCACACCGGAGAGGGCATTCCACAAGCCGTCGTCCGGGCCCTGGCGCAGGACCAGGGGCAACCGTCGGCTCAGACTGTGACCGACCGGCGCGGGCGCTACCTCCTGGACCTGTTGCGGGGACGCTACCGGATCCAGGTCGAAGTCCCCGATTCCGACTACCTCCCCAGGCAGTATGGCGGATCAGGGGGTCCCGAAGGCGGCGACATCCTTCACATCCCCACTTTCGATTCGTTCATCGTTCTGGACCTGACGCTGACGATGGGCGGCTCGGTGGCCGGCCGGGTGAGGGGCGCCGGCGAGGCTCCCCTTGCCAGGATTACCATCCAGGCCGAGTCGGCCGCTCACCGTGTCTCCACCTCGACCGGGGAAGACGGAAGCTATCTCCTGTCGAGACTGCCCCCCGGCGAATTCCTCATTTCCGCCGGGACGCCGGACCAGCGATACGTTCCCGCCTACCATCCAGGGACCTCCATCCCCGAGGATGCAAGACCCGTCGCCGTGGAACAGCGCCGGAACCTCACCGGGATCGACTTTGTGCTGCAACGGGCAGGTGTCATTCGGGGGCGGATTCGGGCCCTCAAGGGAACGGAGCCGCTGGAGGGAGTCCGGGTGGTTGCCGAGAAAGAGGGGGCTTCCCCGATCTCCCGCGTTGCCACCAGCGATTCGCTGGGGCGATACCGGCTGGCCGGCCTCTCGCCGGGCTCCTACCTGCTGTCGGCAGGCCCCTCCGAGGGGGAAGGCCGGCCCGGCGGACTGCAACCCAGCTGGCTGCGCGTGTTCTATCCCCAACAATTCCAACGGGAAGCGGCAGTTGCCCTGGACGTCGAGCCGAGTCTCACCCTGTCCGACATCGACTTCACCCTGATGCAGGAGTGCTGGATCAGCGGGAGGGTGGTGACGCTGGGAGACGAGGAGCCCCTGGAGGAAGTCCAGGTGATTCCGCAACCGGTCGAACTGCCGGGTTTTTCTCCAACCCGAACCCGGACCGATCGGTCGGGGGCCTTCCTGCTCCAGGGGCTGCCCCCGGGGGACTACACCCTGGGCATGCTGCTCCCGGCCAAGCACCGGCGGCTCATCCAGGTCTACTATCGGGACAAGCTGAGCCTGGAGAGGGCGGACAGGATCGAGTTGGAGGAGGGAAGGGCCCTCCGGGACATCGACTTCAACCTGACCGCCGGAGCCAGCCTCCGTGGCAGGGTTCGTATCGAGGAGCCCGAGTATCAATGGGACACCTCGCGGGACCTGGTCGAGCTGGCACGCCTGGATTTCGATCCCAGGGGATCCGAGGACCGGCAGCTGAGGGTCGAAGAGGACGGTTCATTCCGAGTGGATGGAACTCCCGGGGGGCGCTACTCCCTGACCCCCAGGCTCTCGGACCCCAATCTGATCGCGCTGCGGTCGCCGCTTCCCCGGGTGGTGACTGTGGTTGAAGGCGACCTGCTGGAAGAGCTGGACTTCGCCTTCATACTCGGGGGTTCCATCTCGGGCGCCGTGGAGTCGTCGAGCAACGCCCCCGGCTTGAACCAGTTGCAGATCGTCCTCATCAATTTCGTTGAAAACACCTCTTCGGTGTTCGACCTCCCCTCGCCCCAATACACGCTGGCGGGACTGTCCCCGGGTCGGTACTTTCTGGCGCTCCGTTCCAAGCCGGACGCCACCCACCCCAGTCGAGGCTACGGCATCTCCCAGGTGTTCGACTCCAGGCTGGTCGACGTCGTCAAGGGAGCCGGCACCTCGAATGTAGACCTGAGAGTGCCCCCAACCCCGGCCAGGCGATCTCCCTTTTGAGCTGGGTCTCACGCCCGGGCCGAAGCTGATTGTTCCCGAGTAAGTTGCGGTGTATCATGGCCTTGCCGCATAGGTTTCCGCTGAAAATCCACATCCGAACTTCCCGATTCCCCTCCAACCGGAGAACCCTGATGAAACCGGCTCTTCGCATCCTGGCGTCCTTGCTGCTGCCTCTGATCCTTGGTCTCCCGGCCGCCGCCGTCAAGTGGGCTCCCATCGAGCCGGCCCACCTGGCGGCGCAAGATCCCCGGATCGACCCCGATGCCGACGCCGAGGCGGTATTCTGGAGAACCTGGGTGACGGATCAAATGATTGGGGGGCGACAGCCCCAGAACATCAAGGAGCAGTACATCCGCATCAAGATCTTCACCGAACGCGGCGTACAGGAGCACGCCACCATCGACCTGCTGTCGGCATTCGACAAGATTCGCATTGGCGACCTGCGTGCACGAACCATCAAGTCGGACGGCCGCATTGTGGAGGTTCCCGGTCGATCCATCTTCGAACGGACGGTGGCCAAGACCGGCAGAATCAAGGTCCGGTTCAAGTCCTTCTCCATGCCGGGGGTGGAGCCGGGCGACATCATCGAGTACCAGTGGAAGCAGTATCGCGACGACTATTTCTCCCAGTATTCCCGTCTCTATTTTCAGCGGGACATCCCTTCCTGGGAGGTCAGCTATCACGTCAAGCCTTCGGATTATGCCTGGGAGCGGTTGGGTTACCTGATGAGTTTCCAGGTCTTCAACGTGAGGAACGAGGCATTCAGGGAAATGCCCGGGGGGTGGCAATCCATCACCGTGCAGGACGTTCCGGCCTTCAAGTCCGAAGCCCGCATGCCTCCCGAGGACAACATCCGCTCCTGGATGCTGCTGTTCTACTCCAAGCGGCGCAAGTTCAATCCGGACAAGTATTGGAGCGAATTTGGAAAAGCCGTTCGCAATGAAATCAAGAACGATGTCAAGATCGACGGCTCCATCAAGAAGAAAGCCGCCGAGCTGACCGCGGGTCTGACTACGCCGACCCGGAAAATCGATCGCATCCTGGACTACTGCCTCAACCACATCAATAACATCCAACACGACCGTTCCGGGATAACGGCCGAGCAGCTCCTGAAACTGAAGCCCCGCAAGAAGCCGTCCGACACCCTGAAGCAAGGGATGGGAACGGGACGAGACGTCATCAAGCTGTTCACCGCGCTCCTGAACGCTGCTGGGATACGGGCCCATATCGCCCTGGCCGCCGGACGGGACGACTTTTTTTTCAACTCCAAATTTCTGGACCCCTATTTCCTGAACCGCATGCAGGTCGCGGTCGAGTTCGACGGCCAGTGGAAATTCTATGATCCGTCCTCTCCCTACCTCGAACCCGGCATGCTGCTGTGGCCCGAGGAAGGCGTCGAATCGCTGATCCTCCACCGGAAACAACCCTTTTTCCATAAGACTCCCACCTCCGGTCCCGAGAGAAGCCGGGTTCACCGCAAAGCGAGTTTCAAGCTGCACGAGGACGGTACGCTGGAAGGAACGGTGGAGATGATCTTCCACGGCCATATGGGTGTGTCCCGCAAGAACCTGTATGACGCCCTTACCCCGGAGGAGCAGCAGAAGGCCATTTCAGAGGAGGTGCAGGAACGGTTGAATACCGCTGAAGTGACCGAGGTAGAGATCCGGAACGCCAAAGCCATCCGAGGCCCCTTCACGGTGCGCTGCAGGATTCGGGTGCCGGGCTATGCCCAAGGGGTCGGCAGGCGTCTACTGCTGCAGCCGGCCTATTTCCAAATGAACGTGCCGCCCGAGTTTGAAACCAGCCAGCGCCGGTACGATATCTACTTCCGCTACCCCTGGACTGAGACGGACGACGTGACCATCGAGCTGCCGAAGACGCACCGCCTGGAAAGGGCCTCGTCCTCGAGACCGTTCACCATGAGAGGCGTGGGGAAATATGAAACCAGCCTGGAGCAAAGCGACGGTAGCGGATTGACCTACCGGCGCAGCCTTCGCTTCGGAGACAACGGGACGATATTGTTCCGCTCCGATGCCTATCCTCAAATCAAGCGAACCTTCGATTACTTCCACCGGCAAGACAATCATGTGCTCACACTCACCCGCAAGCCGGCGGCGGATTGACCGGTGGCGGGTCAAACCAGGGGCGACAGCCCTGGTCCTGATCTGTCTCTGCTCCCCCTGCCTGGCGGCCGAAAGGCCCCCTTCCTGGCTGACTGAACTGGCTTCCGGTCGAATCCCCGAGTACGACAGCGACGTAGGAGCAGTCGTTCTTCTCAACGAAATGACAGTGACAGTAGAGCCGGACGGCAAGGTCACCACCTCGGTGAGGAAGGCCATCAGGGTCCTGACCCGGGAAGGCCGCAGGGAAGCTCGCGGGGCTGTGATCTATCGCAGCGACAGCGGCAAGGTCCGCCGGCTGCGGGCTTGGACGCTCTACCCGTCCGGGGCTTCAAAACCCTATCGCAAGAAAGACATCATCGATATCTCGTTGGTGGAGGATGATGTCTACGATGTCTATGGCGAGTCGCGGGAGTCGTCCATCCGTGGCATGGCTGACGCCGATAGGGGTTCAGTGTTCGGCTATGAATCGGTCCTGGAAGACCGGTCGGTATTTACCCAGTTCAGCTTCAGCTTTCAGGACGATCTGCCGGCCCTGCTCTCCCGTTTCCACCTGGAGCTGCCTTCGGGCTGGACCGCCGAGTCGGTCACGGACAACCACACGCCCATTGAACCCCTGGTCGACAACTCCTCCTACACCTGGCAACTGGAACACCTGCCACCGGTATCGGACGAACCTGCCCGGCCCGGGCTGAGGTCGATCGTGCCCCGGGTCAACGTCAGCTACTTTCCTCCCCCTCAGGTCAAGGCCGCCGGACCGACCTTCCGCGAATGGAGCCAGGTATCGGCCTGGCTTGCTTCCCTTGCCGACCCTCGGGCCAGGCCCGACAAAGCCGTCATCGCCAAAGCACAAGCGCTGACTGCGGGTAAGAAAAGCCAGCTCGAGAAAATCGAAGCCATCGCCGATTTCTCCCAGCGCATCAAGTACGCCTCCATCCAATTGGGGGTGGGGCGCGGCGGGGGATACCAACCCAGTCCTGCAGGGGAGACACTTCAAAACGCCTATGGAGACTGCAAGGACAAGGTCAACCTCATGCGCTCCCTGTTGGCGGCAGTGGGCATCGAGTCCTTTCCGGTTGTGATCTTTTCAGGTAACCGCCGCTACGTGCAGCCCGATTGGCCGTCCCCCCGACAGTTCAACCACGTCATCATCGCCGTGAAGTTTTCAGGAGAGCTGAAAGCACCCGCCATGGCCTCTACCGGCCGCCTGGGGCAATTCCTGCTGTTCGACCCGACCGACCGCTACACGCCATTGGGCTACCTTCCCGACCACCAGCAGGACAGCCTGGCGCTGCCGGTCAAGTCGAGCGGGAGTGAGCTGTTGCGGGCACCGGCTTCCACTCCCCAGGCCAATCTCCTCAAACGCCATGTCACCATGAGCCTGGCTCACGACGGCTCCATCGGCTGTCAGATTCGAGAACGCTTCGAGGGAAGCTCCGCCAGCAGGAATCGGCGCCTTCACGGGACGCTGGCGGGCAGGGACTACCGCAGGGTGATCGAGCGTTGGATCTCCCGCGGCGCTCCGGGCGCCGCCGTATCCAGGATCGAAGCCGGCGACCGCGATGGAGGCGGTTTCTTCCTGGACGTCGATTTCACCGCGGTCGCCTATGGGAGGACGGTGGGTCAATTTCTTCTGATCTTCAAGCCGGCCGTGGTTCCCCAACGAGGCCTCACTTATCTCAACCAGACCGAGCGCAAGTACGCCGTGGTTCTGGAAGCCGACAGCTACCAGGAAACCGTGGAGGTGGATCTTCCCCCGGGATTCACGATAGATGAAATGCCGGAGCCCGTAACGCTCACCACCCCGTTCGCACACTACCGCGCCGACTGGCGGGTCGAAGCCGGCAAGCTCTTCTTCAGCCGCCATCTCGAGCTCGACAACGCCGTCGTCCCGCCCGAGGACTACACCTCAGTGAAGGAGTTCTTCGACGAGATGATAGCGGCCGACCAAGCGCCGGTGGTGCTGGTGAGGCGGTAAAAGGCAGTGGTTAGTGGAGAGTGAAGAGTGGAGAGCTATTTGATCGTTGCGTTAAGCATCTTGTTGTCTCGACGCAGTCCTTCAAATCAGTCCGGCCCACCTTCTGGATGAAGGCCCCCGGGAACGCGGGCGGGACGCCCGCACCGCACTGGCAAGTCGTTGTCCATCTCCTCCACCCCGTTCGACCGGCAAAGACGCCAGGCCTCCGCTTCGACCGCGCCCATGCCGTTCCCGCCGGCAGTTTGGCAGGGTGCCGAATCGCAGGGAAACTGAGCGGAACGCAACGGAAGCGCATGCGGGCGGGACGCCCGCGCTCCCGGGGGACGCCTCTTCCATTCACTCTTGCTCCTCAGGGGGGCACGCGCCGACTTGCCAGGTCACTCTCCACTCGAAGAGTGGTTACCCCTTGACAGGCAACCGGCGATTTACCTACCATCCTGCAGTTATCGACGCACCCAAGGGGGGTGAAACAGAGTGGCGGAAGTCAGGGTTCAAGAGGGCGAAAGCCTGGAAAACGCCTTGCGGCGCTTCAAGCGCAAGGTCCAGACCGAAGACATCATCAAAGAAGTAAAGCGGCACTCCTTTTATCTGAAACCGGGCGAAAAAAAACGAGTCAAGCAAGCCTTGGCTCGCAAGCGGAGCCGAAAAAAGCAGCGAAGAGATGCCGAGTCGCGTTAATGAAGACAAAACCGTTCTCGTCACCTACCCGGTGACGGGGGCGGGGATCCCGCCTGGACCGCGGTAACCACCGCGGTATTGACAATGTCCTGAGCCGTGCAGCCCCTGGACAGGTCATTGGC
>JAPVWS010000135.1 GCA_027493295.1 Candidatus Versatilivorator vitaminiformans
CGAGGCCTTCGAGTGCCTCCGCTTCAGCTTGTCCAAGGACACCAGCCGGGAGGACCTGGGCCGGGTGCTGGACCTGCTGCCCGATCTGGTCGCCCGGCAGAGGGAGATGTCTTCTCCTGAAAAACATGCCTATTCCATGATCTCCTGAACCGGCCCGAACGGGCCGGGATCCTGCCGGGCCGGAAGATCCGCTTCCCCATCATCACTTTTCGCACGAACAGCGGTCGAACCGACACCGGCCCCGGGTAACTGGTAGTCAGTATGTCAGAGAAAATTGTCATTGCCATGAGCGGCGGGGTGGACAGCTCCACCGCCGCCGCCCTGCTCAAGGATCAGGGCCGGGAGGTGGTCGGTCTCTCCATGCAGCTATGGGACTATACCCGGCGCGAAACCGGCGACGACGAGGCCTGGGAGCGAAAGAACTCGGGAACCTGCTGCTCGCTCGACGATATCCATGACGCCCGGCGTGTGGCCCGCTTCCTCGACATCCCCTTTTACGTGGTGAACTTCGAGCGTGCTTTCGAGCAGGAGGTGGTGCGTCCCTTCGTGGAGAGTTACCTCAGCGGGGAGACTCCCATACCCTGTACCCGCTGCAACACGCTCATGAAGTTCGACCGGCTGCTGGCGCGAGCCACCCAGATCGGCGCCGACCGGATCGCCACCGGCCACTACGCCCGCATCCGCCACAACCCCCGGACTGGACGCTACGAGCTTCTCCGCGCTGTCGACCGAAGCAAGGACCAGTCCTTTTTCCTGTTCGACCTGACCCAGGACCAGTTGAGCCGCATGCTCTTCCCCCTGGGCGATCTTACCAAGGCCGAGGTGCGCGGCATTGCCGAAACCCATGGCCTGCCCATCGCCGACAAGCCGGAAAGCCAGGAGATCTGCTTCATTCCCACCAAGGACACCGGACGGTTCGTGGAGCGGTATCTGGAAAAGACGCGGACGTCGACTGCCGGATCGAACGGCCCGAAGCAGGACTCGGGGACCGACTCCGCCCCCTCGGACAGCGCGGGGCCCGGTCCAATCGTGAACCGGCAGGGAGAGTTCATGGGCGAGCACCCCGGAATCCACCATTTCACCATCGGGCAGCGAAAAGGCCTGGGAGTGGCAACCGGGGAGCGGCTCTACGTCATCGAGACCGACTCCCGCCACAATCGGGTGGTGGTGGGCCCGGACCGCGATCTGCTCCGGTCCGGCCTGATCGCCTCCAGAATCAAATGGATCTCCATCGAGGAGTGCACCGAACCGCTGCGGGTTCAGGCCCAGATCCGCAGCCGGCATCAGGCAGCCGAGGCGACCCTGTCGGCTCGGGAGGACGGATCGGTGGAGGTCCGCTTCGACGAACCTCAGCGGGCCGTGACCCCGGGGCAGGCCGTGGTCTTCTACCAGGACGAGCTGGTGGTGGGAGGCGGCTGGATTCGGGAAGGGCTGTAGCCCGCATTTCGCCGGACAAACCGAAACCCTCCGCGGCCGGGGTTCCTTCACCCGCCCGTACAGCCATGGCCTGACTCGATGAAGACAGGATTTCTCTGGGACGAACTCTTCCTGAAACACGATACCGGGCTGGCCCATCCGGAAAGCAAGGAGCGCCTGCTCTCTATCCGGCGGGGGCTGGACACCTATCCCCACCTCAAGGACCTCAAGCGCCTGGGCCTGAGGGCGGCCACCGAGGCGGAGCTCCGCCTGGTCCACCCCGCCGCCCACATACGCACCATTCAGCGCAGTGCCGGCAGACCCTTCGCCTATCTCGATCCCGACACGGCCGTCTGCGAAGCCAGTTACGAGGTGGCCATCCATGCGGTGGGCGGAATCCTCCAGATGATCGAGTCCCTGATGTCGGGCGAGATCGAGAACGGCTTTGCTTTTGTGCGGCCGCCCGGTCACCACGCCGAACCCGAACGGGCCATGGGTTTCTGCCTCTTCAGCAACGTGGCCCTGGGCGCCGCCTTCGCTCTGAAACGATTCGGGCTGGAACGGATCCTGGTTGTCGATTTCGATGTCCACCATGGGAACGGCACTCAAAAGGCCTTTTACAATCGCCAGGACGTGCTGTTCATCTCTACCCATCAGTTTCCTCTTTTCCCAGGAACCGGAGCCTTCCCGGAGACCGGCAGCGGCTCCGGCAAAGGTTTCACCCTCAACTTTCCGCTTCCCGCCGGAACCGGAGATGTCACCTTCGGCCTGCTGTTCGACAAGATCATCCTTCCGGTCGCCAAGGCCTACCGGCCTCAATTGATGCTGGTGTCGGCCGGCTTCGACGCCTACGTGGAAGACCCCCTGGCCGGCATGCGTGTCACTCCGGACGGATTCGCCTCCATGGCCCGCTACCTCAAGGTCCTGGCCGACACGGTCTGCCAGGGAAGGATGGTCCTGGTTCTGGAGGGCGGCTACCACCTCGCGGGATTGCGGGATAGTGTGCTGCGGGTGCTGGACCAGCTCCGCGGGCACCCGGGACCCGATCCGTCCTCAGGCCGCTCCGACCTGTTCGAGGCCGTCCTGACCAGGGCCAGGACGCATTTCGGGGATCACTGGAAGTTCTGACCATGAGCGGGCAACGATGCCGCTTGCGCCGCTCGGATCACCTCCTCTATAATTCAATCAGTTGGAACCAGCTAGCCAGGGGGCCCCCATGATGAGGCATTTCGGCATCGCTCTTGTCATCCTTGCCCTACTCCCCCAACTCGCCATCGCAGAGGACGAGTCCTCCCAACTCAACACCCCGGCTCGCCGCGAGCTGGTTCGGGCGCTCGCCAGTGAGTACGCCACCCTGAAGGTTTCGCTGCCCATCAACAAAAGGGGTCTCACCGTAGACGACACCGGCGAGTTCGACTGGGAAAAACACGAATTGTCCCTGCTTCGAAGCGGCCAGTTCATCACTTCCGGCATCAGGGTCCAGATCACCAAGATCAGCTTCGACAAGAAAAAGTTGCGCTTCGAGCTCAACGGCGGCGGCAGGAAGCTGAAGAGGCGCATACTGGAACGGATCTACGCGGGTACGGCAACCTCGGTGACACCGCTGGCCAGACCCTCGGATGCCTCCAACCCCAAGGGGTCCTACGTCACCATCAAGTTCGATGAGTTCGTTCCCGACCTGACGCCCGACGAGGTCAAGTCCATCCTGGCCACGGTGCTGGATTTCAGCAAGAAGAGCTCCACCAAGAGCTTCATGGAAGCCCAGCCCGAAGAGTTCAAGGAAGCCATCCGCAACAAGCGGGCGGCTGTGGGCATGGACAAGGACACGGTGCTGGCCTCCATGGGTCAGCCGCTGCGGAGGGTGTGGGAGACCAAGGGAGAGACGGTGGTGGAGGAGTGGATTTACGGGGAGAGGCCCTACAAGGTGATCTTCGTGGAGTTCCACGAGGGAATCGTGGTCAGCGTCAAGGAATACTAAAGCACCATCCCACCC
>JAPVWS010000136.1 GCA_027493295.1 Candidatus Versatilivorator vitaminiformans
CGCCAACCCTCGATGGCCTGACGCACTTTTTCGGAAGTATCCAGCTTGGAGACGCCCTGACGCCCAAAGATCACGTCCCCCCAACTGACAATCAGGAATCGCTCATTGGCCTGCGCCGAAGCTCCCTCCAGCAGACACAGCCCCATCATCAGGAAACCCAAAACAGGCCTGGATCTTGCTCTCTTCCGAAATTCCATGGATACCCACCCAACCGGTCAACCTGGAGTCAGCACCGGGATGACTCGGCGATCGTTTTTTCGATAGATGAGAAAATCCCCATCCAGGGTCAATACTCTACTTTGCGGGTGTTGCTCAGCCATCCGAACCAAACAGGCTTCCGCCAGGGACATTGGGACATCCGAATAGCGACTGATCAAACTCATGATGCTTTGCGCTTCATTCTCCAACTGAAACGGGGTCTGAATCACTCCCCGATTCACCAACTCCAAGACAGCTCGGATTCCTCCCGGAAGGTGACGCAATCGAAAACAGGTCTCGGCCAGAACCGCTTCACAGGTAAGCAGCGGCGGGGCGATTCCCGCCCATTTCTCTTTTGCCCATCGGTGGAACCGGTCATTCCGGTTGAAGAACGCAACCAGCGGGCCCGAATCAACAATGACGGCCTTGAGCATATGACTTACTGGCCAAAATCTTTCAGGTAGGCTTTGTTGCTTGACAGGTCGGAGGGACCGGCCAGGCTTCCTGACAGATCATGAGCCAATCCAAGGACCGACCCCTTTTCAAATCGGTCGTCCTTGTCCAGGCAGATGTTCAGTGCCCGGCGGACGACTTCCGACCGGGTGCCTCTTTGTCTTTCGGCCAAAGACGCGATCTTGAGGTAAAGCGCTTCATCCAGTCTGAGGGTCAGGCTTTTCATTTTTGCGCCCTTGAATTCCTCTCCATTTGTAATACATACATGACAAATTAGTAATGCAATTATTGACCGCTGCCAATCCCTCTTTAGTAATGAGCCTTTTGCAAAACTCGGCAGCGTGACGCTTGCCGGGAATGGACACAAAAGGCACAAAAACGCTCATGTGACCCTCGTCCCCTTTGTGGTTGGACAGCATTTTTCGCCAAGTCACACCCGAAAGAGCTATTTTCAGTTTTCACAAGGGGAGCAATAAGGTGGATAATGCGGGACAAGCCAATCCTGACTATTCCATAAAGCGCCCGAGGCAAACCGGGAACTACCGGGAGAGGAGATGCGATGCCGACGACACGCCTTTCGAGATCATCCATGGTGCGGGTGGGACTTCTGCTGGCCCTGCTGATCGGGACGCTGGGAAGCCACTGGAAGGACATTCTGCCGGCCTCCGAACCCGACCCCGACGAGATTCACGTCCTCCAACAGGGCGGAAAGGTTGGCAAGCTCGCCCTGGAGGTCAAGGAAGCCGGGTCCAATCTTCATATGCCCGCCCGGCTCTACTTCACTTACGACGACGGACGGGAGGAACTGCCGACGGTCGGGCGATTCCAGCACTTCCTGGTGACGGCTTCCGGACGAGATCTGAAGACACTCCCCGTCGGCGAATACCAGGTCTATGTCTCGCGCGGGACCGAATACTCGCTGGACCGGCAGAAGGTCAAGATCGAAGAAGGCAAGACTGCCTATTTGAACTCGACCCTTGAGCGCGTGGTGGATACCACCGGGTTCATCTCGGCCGACTTCCATCTCCATCTTCAGTACGCCATGCGGGACGGAGCCATGACGTCGGCTGCCGAAGGGATCGACCTGCTCACGGCCACCGACCACAACATCCTGAAGGACTACTCTCCCCACATTCGCGCGCTCAAGCTGGAGCGCTTCATAACCTCCACCGTCGGTTCGGAAATCGACACCGCCTTCGGCCACTTCAACAGCTTTCCCCTGGAGATCGATCGCTGGGGGCGGCGCGAGTTTCGCCACGGCATCCGGACCCCGGGGGAGTTCCTGCGCATCGTCAGGCAGGAACCGGGCGAGCAGATCGTACAGGTCAACCACCCGCGGCGATGGACCTCCAGCCCCATCAGCGGATATTTCGATGAGCGGCTCAACGCCGAAACCGGAGCCTTCGACTACCCCTATTTCGAAACCGGTTTCGACAGCTTCGAGATCTTCAACGCCATCACCGACCAGAGCGAAACCATTATCGGCCGCACTAAACTGGTCGATCAGAAACTCCAGGACTGGTACCGGTTGCTGAATCGCGGGGCGCTGATGGCCGGCGTAGCCAACACCGATGCTCATCGCTACCCCGAGGACTCCTTGGGCTATCCCCGAAATTACGTGGCTTCAGAGACCGACAACCCCTGGGAGATCGACCCTCGCAAGGTCGTCCAGGCCGTCAAGCGGCGAGCCGTCACCGGCAGCCTGGGACCCTTCCTCCACTTCACCGGCAACGGTTCGCCGGTGGGATCGGTGATCACCGATCCGGATCGCTCGGTTTCTCTCAGAATCCAACTGCAGTCGGCTCCCTGGGTTCCAGTCGAAACCCTGGAAGTGATCCGAAACGGCGAAGTGATCAAGACCTACTCGGTGCCGCCCCCGGAGGAAAAGGAGAAGCCCTGGAAGTTCGACACTGAACTGGTGGTGGAATGCCGGCAGGATAGCTGGGTTCTGGTGATCGCCTCTTCCCAGACCCCCTGGGAAAAGCCCTTCGAAAACTACCGCTCCTTTTCCTTCACCAACCCGGTCTTTGTCGACGTCGACGGCAACGGCTACTTCGATCCTCCCAACGGGGGCTATTCATTGCAGGAAACGGAGAATTGAGGGGGACTCGGGGGCGTGATTGGCCCACCCGGGAGCGCGGGCGTCCCGCCCGCATGCACTCCCGTTGCGTGCCGCTCAGTTTCCCTGCGATCCAGCACCCGGCCGCCCAGCCGCACGATCCGGAGCCGAGCCGTGCCCCCCACCGCATCAGCCTTCGCCATTCGGCTCGGCTTCTGCGACTCCCCCTCAAGGGGGGAGTGATAGAGTTCTACTGGAAGCCTTGTGCTGGCCTCAGTCGAACCGGTGGGGGGGACGGAATCGGCGAGATCGCCGGATAGGAGATCCAGCCCGCAGTCGAGCCGGTGGGCCCCAGTCTTCGGGGTTGGTAAGAGGCCCCTGTTTCACTCTCATAGGATCTGCTAGGTAGGGCCCCGGCGTGCGGCTAATCGGAGGACATGTCGTACTCGAGGGTGAACTGGCTGTCGGCGTCTCTCTCGTACTTGTCCAGGGTCGGTGAATAGGTGCTCACCTCGATCCGGTTTTGACTCGGTGAGAACTTCATGATCCTGAGCCAGCCGTCTCCTCCCCTTGCCCGACCCTGATAATCGGACAGGAGGCTGTAAACCCGGTTGCCGTTGTAGGTATCTTCCCTGAGTGCCTCGCCCAGGACGTGCCCGCACAGCATCAGGAAGAAATTGGGATTGTCCTTCAGCACGTCGTAGACGGATTGCCCCTGACGGCCGAAGGTCTTGTCGAGCTTGAGCAGGCTGTGGCTGACGACGATGGCCCGCCTGTCGCTGTGTTCCTTCAGAATCTCATCGGCCCAGCCCAGGACGTCGCTGCCGGCAGCGAACTCCAGGAACATGAGGATGAAATCCAGCCCGCCTGCACTCAACAGGTGGTAGAAATTGTCGTTGTCGTCCCCGTGGTTCTGGCCGAACCAGGGTCTGTCCTTGAAGCGTGCGATCCCGAAGTAGCGGTTGTAGAGCTGGGTGGTTTCGATACGGATGCCGTCGATGCGGATCGGAAGCCTGCGGTAGATGTACTTGTCATGATTGCCCACGGCAATGCCGTAGGGAATCGGCGGCGTCCCCTCCAGCTTGCGGAAGGCGGCATCGGCATGCTGCCACTGATCCTCCCGATCGGCATGGTTCACGCAATCTCCCAGGTGAGCCACGTAGACGATGTTGAGGGCTTCCCGGTTCTCGGCGATCCACTGGGTCTGGGCCTTGAAAATCTCCGGAGTTCCCCCGCCGTCGCCGGACGCATAGTTCTGGGTGTCGGGCATCACCGCGATGGTGAAGTCCTCCTGGGCCCGGACGCCGGCCGGCCAGAGGAGGAGAACGAGGATTAGAAACACCCCGCAAATGCTAGGTAAGGAACCACATCGCCCAACTCTGAAGCCTGTTCTCATGTCAATTTCCTTGGATATCGACCGTGGGATGCCGATGAGCAGCATCACCGCTGAAATCGTCTGAAGCGGCTGCAAACGAAACGGTGTTCTCGAGCCGCGCGTGGAAGCCGCAAATGAACTCCCAGTGATGAGCCCCTGAAGTGTGAATGAACCGGATCCTGGATCCAGTGTCTTGTCTCCAGCCGACTGGTCCGACTGGATTGCCCGGAACCAATATACTGAATCCAGGCGGGGGGGCCAAGGCTTTCAATCCCACTGGGGAAAGGTTATTATCCCTTGCCACAGGATACAGTTTTTGGAAGGACGGCGACTGACTCTTATTGGGAGACGCAGGGATCGCCCCTTCAATAGAAATCCGGCCGCCGGACCATGGCGCTCACCGGACAGTCGTCCCCTCCGAACAACATTTTCCACTATTTCAGAAGAGGAACTTCCATGCCACGACTGATTTTGCTCGGTGGTTTTTTCATGTTGACGATCTACGCCTTCTCGGCCCGGCAGGGGCAGGTCGAAGTCTTCGAGGTCGGCAAGCACAATGTAGACCTCTTGCCCGGCGGCAAGGAAGCCGACGGCATTATCGGCGACTTCGTGATGCGGAATGACCGGATTCAGCTCCTGGTAGCGGGCAACCTGCCGCTGAGAAGGCCCAACATGACGGTTGAGAAGGACTTCGCGACGCCCGGCTGCCTCTACGATCTCGACCTGGCGGGAGAGAGCAATGACCAGTTGACGGTTCTGCGGCCCGGGCAGTTGGGAGGCCCTCTGTCCGTAGTTCAGATTGGCAAACCCGGCAAAGGCGGGACGGCCCGTCTGGAAGCGGTAAGAACGGCCGCCAAGGGGGAAGGTCTTGCCGTCAGGCATGAGTACGAGCTGGCACCCGACCAACCCTATGTCAAGATCACCTCCACCTATCGCAACCAGTTCGGCGGCAACAAGACCGTCGAACCGGGAGCTGCCTGGAAGGAGTTTTCCCAGCGCTGGACCGTCGGCGGCATCCGGGTGGGAGACAGCATCGACCTCTCCGACAAACGCGCCTATGCCTGGGCCGCCCTTCAAACAGGTGGCCGCAAGGGCCGGCCACCCCGCCTGCTGGCTTCTCCCTTGCCCAAAGAGGTGGATCTCTCACCGGGCGAGGAGCGGCAGTTTGCCATTGCCGTGACCGTGGCAGCATCTCCCCTGGAGGCTTACGGAATCCTGGCGAGCCTGGGAAGAAAGGCGGGACAGGTTGCCGGGACCGCCACCGACCAGGACGGAGCACCCGCGGTTCATGCCCGGGTGCTGGTGGAATTTCAAGGCACAAAGCTGCCCTCCTATCCCGATGCGCAGGGCAACTTTCAGTTTCAGTTGCCGGCGGGGAAGTATGACGCTCAGGTCGCCGACATCGGCCGCGAAGAGACATCCGCTACCCGCCGAAGCTTTTCGGTGGCTGCCGGGCGGACCGCCCGGCTGGATTTCAAGCTGCCACGGGCGTCCGGGATCGAGTTCGACATCCGGGACCAGGCGGGCAAGCCTTCGCCTTGCAAGGTTCAGTTTATCGGGCGCAACGGCACCACCACGCCCGACCTGGGCAGCCCCTACCGGGCTCACGGCTGCGACCACCAGTACCACTCCCACGACGGCCGTTTCACCCAGCAACTCCCCCCGGGGAACTATCTGGTCAGAATTACCCGGGGACCCGAGTTCGACATGTTGGAAAAGACGGTCGATGTCCCGCCCGGCCAGTCAGTCAAGGTCAGCGGGACGCTGCAGCGCACCGTCGATACCCGGGGGTGGATCAGCACCGACTACCACTCCCACTCCACTCCGAGCGGCGACAACTACTGCAACACCGACGATCGCATCATCAACCTGGTGGCCGAGCACCTCGAATTCGCTCCGGCGACCGAACACAACCGCATCTATGACTGGCAACCTCACATCGACCGCCTCGGCCTGACACGACACATCAAGACCATTGTCGGGCTGGAGCACACCGGCAGCGGGCAACACTTCAACGCGTTCCCGCTCCAAAGCTTCCCTTACCTGCAAGATGGAGGGACCCCGCCCTGGCAGTACGATCCACGGCTGAATGCCATTGTCCTGCGCAACGCTTTCGGGGGCGGCGCCGACCGCTGGGTTCAGATTAACCATCCCGGCGTGGGGATCGTGTTCAACGACCGCAACCAGGACCAGGTTGCCGACGGGGGCTTTGCAGGATTCGAGGGCCTGATCGATGCCGGAGAATTCTGGAGCGACCAGATCCTGAACCCCGATCCCTTTGTCATCAGCGAGCGCGGAGGCCGAACCCGCAAAGGGGAGAACCGGATATTTGGATGGCTGCAGCTTCTCAACCAGGGACGCAATGTCTGGTGCGTGGCCGTCAGCGACGCCCACGGGGTATTCTCCAGCCCGGCCGGGGATTGGCGGACCTACGTTCCCAGTTCCACCGACCAGCCCGAACTCATCGATCACCGGGAAATCATCCGCAATTCCAAGGCAGGCCGCATGATGATCTCCAACGGGCCCTTCCTCGAGGTAGAGACGGCCGACGGCATGCCGATCGGCTCCCGGGTGGTGTCGGAAGGATTCATCGATCTGAAAGTCAAGGTGCAGACCGCCAACTGGCTGGAGATCGACAGGGTTCAGGTTCTGGTCAATGGACGCCAACACCCTGATTACAACTACACACGATCCAAGGACCCCTCCAAATTCAAGGGGCGTCCCCTGGTTTTCGAGGAGACCATTCGGGTGAATCTCCAGGAAGACGCCCACCTGATCGTGGTGGCGACAGGAGAAGGGAGCGACCTGAGCAAGGGCTGGGGACGGGCCGGTCCCGCGACCATGCATCCGGTCGCCTACAACAACCCGATTTTTGTGGACGTGGACGGACAGGGATTCAAGCCCAACGGGGACAACCTGGGCCACCCGCTGCTGGTAGCTTCTTCTGCCGATTCTTATCTCCGCTGCAATCGTGGGAGGACTCTCCATCCGAAGCATGGAGGAGGACTCCAGGGAAGAGTTCCGCGGATCGCTGGCCGCGCAGGCCGCCCTTCTCAGAAATGTGGCGGCGGCCAGACTCAACCAACCTCATGAGTCAGGCTTGAAACAGGAGGTTCGATCGCTTGGAAAAGAGATCGGGACTCGGCTGACCGTAATCGATGCGCAGGGCCTGGTGCTGGCGGATTCCCAAGAGGACCCTTCCTCGATGGGGAATCTCGCCAGCCGGCCCGAGATCATGGATGTTCGCTCCCACGGTTCGGGCGTCGCGACCCGATACAGCCATGGGCTCGGTGTCTCGGTCATGCATCTGGCCTTGCCCATCGAA
This sequence comes from Candidatus Versatilivorator vitaminiformans, assembly GCA_027493295.1. Lineage (GTDB taxonomy): Bacteria > Acidobacteriota > Terriglobia > Versatilivoradales > Versatilivoraceae > Versatilivorator > Versatilivorator vitaminiformans. The sequence continues at coordinate 7,411 of JAPVWS010000136.1, forward strand.
GGCAACGGCCGTTTGCTGGGCTACGCCCGGGCCTCCCGATCTCTGTCCGACATCGAGCAGAGGCTAACCCGGCTCAGGACCGTTGTCGCGCTCGGGGCGGTTCTGGCGATGCTGGCTGCCGTGGTCCTGGGTCTGGTCCTGGCGCGCAGTTTTGTCAAGCCGGTGAAGGCGATGACGGCTGTTGCCGAAGGTATGGCCCGCGGCGACTACAACCGCCGGCTGCCGGCCACCAGAACCGACGAGTTGGGAGACCTGGCTCGAGCACTGAATCAGACGGCAAAAAGTTCTCAAAATCGAATGGAAACCATCATCACCGACCGCAACAAGCTGCTCTCGCTTCTGAGAGGCATGGTGGAAGGCGTGGTCGCGGTCGACCGTGATGAGCGTGTCCTCCAGATGAACTCGGCCGCGGGAAAGATCCTGGGAGCTTCGCCTGAAACCAGTGTGTCCAAGCCCATTTGGGAAGTGACCCGGGTCCGTCAGGTCTGCGACACCCTGAGCCGCACCCTGAAAAGCGGGCGGGACGTGAAGGATGAACTGCGGCTGGCGACACGATCCCAGGATCGAGTCGTAGAGATGTTGGCGTCCCCGCTGTTTGACGGCGAAGGCGAACTGGTGGGAGCCGTGGTGGTTCTCCACGACGTTTCCGATTTGCATCGCCTGCAAACGGTTCGCCGGGACTTCGTCGCCAATGCCTCCCACGAACTCAAAACGCCCATTGCGGCCATCCGGGCCTTGGTCGAGACTGTCATCGACGACCGGTCCATGCGTTCTTCCGACCAGGCGAGTTTTCTGGCCAAAATCTGGAACCAATCGATCCGCCTGTCGTCACTGGTGACCGACCTCCTGACGCTATCTCGCCTGGAGTCCTCACCCGGCGGTCCGGAATTGCGCCCGATAGATCTGCGCGATTCCTTCAGGGTTGCCGTACATGCGCTGTTGCCCACCGGCGAAGAGCGTGGCATCGCCGTCCATACCGAGGTTCCTGAAAATCCCGTGCAGGTCCTGGGCGATCCGGAGGCCCTGGGGCAGTTGACCACCAACCTGCTTGACAATGCCATCAAGTACACCAGTCGGGGAGGGCAGGTCTGGGTTCGCCTCAAGACCGGGAACGGGCAGGCCCTCATTGAAGTGCAGGACACGGGAATGGGCATCGCGCCTCAGGATCAAGCCCGAGTCTTCGAACGATTCTATCGAGTGGACAAAGCCCGATCCAGGGAGCTGGGCGGTACCGGCTTGGGGCTTTCGATTGTCAAGCACATTGCAGTCATTCATCAGGGCCGGGTCTTCGTCGAGAGCACACCCGGTATCGGCAGCACCTTTCGCGCCTCCATTCCAATCTCCCGGTCACTTCAAGAGAACCCACCCTCGTAAACGGCCGCCCGCAGAAACCTCTCTACCGCCATCAAAAAGGCGCCTCTTTAGCCTCTGAGCACGTTGCAAAATTCGTAGCGGGGCAGGTCATTTTACCTGCGAACGTGATGTTCTGCCTTTTTCAATACCGGGTGCGACCCGGCGCGAAATGCTGTTTAACCACAAAAAGCACAAAAGGCACAAAACGAATTTTCTGAACACGTCGAAGGTTGTCTGGCGGACCTGATCACACAAGGCCCTCATGCCTTGGTCGTTTCTCATCGTTCTGCTTTTTTTGTGTTTTTTGTGCCTTTTGTGGCCATTCCCGGCAAGGGTCCCGCTGCGAAATTTTCCAAAAGGCTCGCCTCTTTATTGGATCTTTACAAGAGGCCTGTATATGTCTTGTTGGAGAAAGGAGGGGTTGATGAAGCAGACTAGGCGATGGACAAATGCGAAGGGAATCATTGTTGCTATTGGTGCGCTCTACACATCGTTTTTCCTGTTCGGCTGTGCCGGGGGCGAGGGAAACAGGCCAGCCACCGTGAGAGTGGACGGTTCCAGCACTGTCTTCCCCATTACCGAAGCCGTGGCCGAGGAGTTTCAAAAGCTGAATCGGAATATTCGGGTTACCGTCGGCATTTCGGGTACGGGTGGAGGATTCAAGAAATTCTCTGTCGGTGAAACGGATTTGAACGATGCCTCTCGGCCGATCAAGGCCAAGGAAATTTCAATGGCCTCCGAAAACGGGATTGAATTCGTCGAGCTTCCGGTCGCTTTCGACGGGATATCCGTCCTGGTCAATCCAGGCAATGAATTCGTTGATTCCTTGACCGTGGACGAGCTTCGGAAGATTTGGCAACCGGGGAGCACGGTGAAGAAGTGGAGCGATATCCGGGCCGACTGGGAAGATCG
>JAPVWS010000137.1 GCA_027493295.1 Candidatus Versatilivorator vitaminiformans
TTGTTGCCCTTGACAAAGTAGAGCAGGTCCCCGTAGAGCAGCGGAGAGGGAATATAGGGGGTGTCGCGGTCCAGCTCCCAGGCGATAGCCTCCGAGCCGGTAATGTCCCCCTGTGCCGATCCAATCCGAATGGCCTGCAGCACGTTTCCTCTAAATCCGCTGGTGACAAAGACGAGCCCCTCCGAGGACACGGGCGAGGGGATGGCGTTCAAGGTCACGCCGCTACCGTCCCAGAGCAGGTCGCCGGTCTCCAGGTCGTAGCTGCGCACCCGGTTGGTGGCGCTGGTGACCACCTGCTTCCGCCCTCCGTGCTCCACCACGATGGGGCTGGACCAGGATGTCTCCTCATCCCGCGAGACTCTCCACAATTCGTCTCCCGTCCGCTTGTCGAGAGCGACGATGAAGGAGTCTCCCTGATGGTCCCAGATGATGACGATCTTGTTTCCGTAGAGGAGAGGAGAGCTACCCTCCCCGAAATGCAATCGAACCGTCATATCACCCAGGTCTTTTTCCCAGACCGGATTCCCCTTCATGTCCATACAGTAGAGGCCGAATGATCCAAAGTAGGCGTAGACGTGCTCGCCGTCGGTGACGGGCGAGGCGGATGCCCAGGTATTGGCGCCGTGGGTTCCCTCGTGGGGGCCCTGTTCCCGGGTGGTTCGCTGCCAGAGGACCTTCCCTGTCTTGCGGTCCAGCGCCATCAGGTCGAACTTCAACACCTGGGTCGGTTTGATCTGGCCCTCCCCCACCACCGGGTTTTTCCTTTCGGTGGGGATGGCGGTGGCCACGAATATGGTTTGATCCCAGACGATCGGTGAAGCATGTCCCTTGCCCGGGATGGCCACTTTCCAGCGAATGTTTTTCCCCTCGGACCATTCCACCGGCGGGTCACCGGCGGGAGAAACTCCCGTAGCCTCCGGGCCCCTCCACTGGGACCAATAGGTCCCGCTATCCGCCGGCGTTTGGGTCGTGCCCAGCCACAAACCCACCGCAACGGCTCCGATCACAATTCCGGCGATCCATCTCATCAGGCTCCCTCCTCTGATCATCCTTCGTTCCGCAGTTTTCCAACTCCCTGGTGCGGCGTTCAGTATACACTTGCCAACCCTTCCCGCAGGTGGCTTAAATCAAACCAAACGGAGTCATTCCTCCCTTGTTGCCGGCATTCCATGCCACACCGCCCGGGAACGGAGTCCCACGGCGCCCTGGACCGATCCCGTTCTTTACATTCTTGCCGCTCCGGCGTTACATTAGGGCCACTTGGAACGACGAGGGAGTTCGATCATGCGCTTTATTCTTTTGCTGGTGAGCTGGGCTGTGCTCTCCTCGGGCATGCTGGCCGAAGACGCCCCTACCTTCACACCCCGCTCCATTGCCATCAGGTCCGATGGATCGCTGGTCATCAGCGACGATGTCAAGTACCGCATCCTGGGTTTGGATCCGACCGGCGTCCTGTCGGTCCAACTGGAACGGGGAACCGTCGATCCGGGCTCCGGCCGCAAGGTGGACCTGGGCCGACCGGTCGGCATCGCCCTGGATGGAGCCGACAATCTCTACCTGACCGACCGGAACACCCATCGGATCTTCCGCATCGACCGCCAGAGCGGGGCGGTGACCACCGTGGCCGGCAACCGGGAGTTCGGCTATCGTTATGACGATGTGGCCGCCACCGAAGCCAGTCTGTCCACTCCCGTGGGTGTGACTCTGGATCGAGAGGGCAACCTTTATTTCGTAGAGCAGAGCAGCCGCCGGGTTCGCCGGGTGGATGCCAAGACCGGCCAGATCGCCACCGTGGCGGGCAGCGGCAGAACGGGATTCAGCGGTGACGGCGGCCCGGCCACCGAGGCGGCTTTCGAAGTGCCCTTCGACGTGGCGGTGGATCGCCGCGGCAACCTGTTTATCGCCGATACCGGCAACCACCGGATCCGCCGGGTGGATGCCAGGACCGGCCTGATTTCGACCTACGCGGGCAACGGGAAGGGCGGATTCGGCGGCGATGGGGGGCCTGCGGCAAAGGCCAGTCTTTACGATCCCTTCTCGGTGGCCCTGGACCGCTCCGGAAACCTCTATATTGCCGATCGCGGCAACCACCGAATCCGCCGGGTGGGCGCCAGGAATCGCGTCATCACCACGGTTGCGGGCAATGGCCAAAGGGGCTTCAGCGGCGACGGCGGCCCGGCAAGGGGAGCCAGCCTGGCCGATCCCTTCGATCTGACGGTCGATCGCCGCGGCAACCTCTATATCGCCGACACCGGCAACAAGAGGGTGCGACGAGTCAACGCCCGGAACAAGAGGATAGAGACTGTTCCGGTCAAGCCTCCCTCCAGGGAGGAGCCTGCCTCGGAGGACAAGAAAGAGAGCCAGTCCTCCTGAAGTCCAGCTCACGGTTGGGGGCGCGCAAGATTGCCGATGCTACCCGTTGAAACCACCCACTCCACCCTCATTGGTTACCTGCTCTGGATCTTCGGCTTCACGGGTTCCCATCGCTTTTACTTCGGCAAACCCGTCACGGGAACTGTCTATTTCTTCACCTTGGGACTGCTTGGAATTGGCTGGCTCGTCGATCTGTTTCTGATTCCCGGCATGTGCCGCCAGGCCGATTTCAGGTTCCAGCGCGGCCCGATCGACTATACCGTAGCCTGGATCCTCCTGACCTTCCTGGGACTGCTCGGTGTTCATCGCATGTATCAGGGCAAATGGATCACCGGCATCCTCTATCTACTCACCTTTGGACTTCTGGGGCTTGGTTACCTTTACGACTACTGGACCCTGAACGAGCAGGTGACGCTGATCAATAGGGGTTGACAGGCACGTCTCCGCGTCGCACCGAGCGACAACGGTGACCTGACCGTGATACCACGGCCCGGGGGCACGTGCGCGTCGTTTAGGGGGAAATGGGGAAATCAGGCAGTTTGCTCCGGCCGCTTGACGACCCGGCCGGCACGGATCACGCCGCGAGGGACCAGTTTCCAGCGGCCTGTCCGGGTTTCTCCGGCGACATCGGCAAACTCGAACCTGCCCTCCGCCAACTCAAAGAGAGCCAAGTCGGCCTCGGCGCCGGTCTTCAGGGTTCCCAGGCGGCCCTGCATCCCTACCACCTCTGCCGGAGCTGCCGTAACCATCCTCAGAGCCTCATCCAGGGAGACTCCCAGCAGCAGGAACTTGGAGACGGTGGTAGCCAGATCGTAGACCGGCCCCTCGAGGTTGTAGCTGTGGAGGTCGCTGCTGATGGTCCCGGGCAGCACACCCTGGCGCATGGCCTGTTCGGCAACAGGGAAGCGGAAACTGCCCTTTCCGTGGCCGACGTCCAGGCGGACGCCTCTGCGGACGGCTTGGCGGACCTCGGACAAAACCCGGCCGCGCTCATCCAGGATGCCGGCGGCATGGCCGTGAAAGCAGTGAGTCATCAGGTCTCCGCTACGCATCTCGGCCAGAATTCGGGGCAGGGGCAGGGAAGACCCGGGGGTATGGATCATCATGGGCAGCCGGGCCGCTTCGGCCGCTTCGCGGGCCAGCTTCAGGGCGGGAAGTTCGTTGCGGCCGTCGGCCGCCAGGTTGGC
>JAPVWS010000138.1 GCA_027493295.1 Candidatus Versatilivorator vitaminiformans
GGTGTCATCCAGGAACATATATTCGCTGCAGGGGTTGGAGGCGTTGATGCGATCGGTGCCGGCGCAGGTATGCCAGTCGTTGACCGTGGTGTCGAACTGGATGCCGGGGTCGCCGCAAACGTGGGCGGACTCCGCCATCATTTGAAGCAGATTTCGGGCACGGTGTTTTTCCACAATCTCACCGGTGGTCACCGCTCGCGTGCTCCATTCGCGGTCTTCGACGGCTGCCTGCATGAACTCGTCGGTGACCCGAACGCTGTTGTTCGAATTCTGGAAGAAGACCGAACTATAGGCAGGGCCATTGAAGGACGGATCGTATCCCGCCGAGATCAGCGCCCAGGCTTTCTTTTCCTCCTCCTCCTTGCACTTGATGAATTCCACGATGTCGGGATGCTCGGCGTTCAGGATGACCATTTTGGCTGCCCGGCGCGTCTTGCCGCCCGACTTGATGACGCCGGCGAAGGCATCGTAGCCCTTCATGAAGGAGACCGGGCCGGATGCCTCCCCCCCACCGGAAAGCAACTCCTTGGAGGAACGAATCGGGGAGAGATTGGTGCCGGTGCCGCTTCCCCACTTGAAAAGCATGCCTTCCGTCTTGGCCAGATCCAGAATGGCTTCCATGCGGTCTTCCACCGAGTTGATGAAACATGCCGAGCATTGGGGCTTGGGCTCAATGCCGCAATTGAACCAGACGGGGCTGTTGAATGCCGCCTTTTGGTCGACCAGTAGGTGGGTGAGCTCTGCCTTGAAGGTGTCGGCGACTTCGGGTGTGGCGAAATAGCCCCCCTCTTGCCCCCATCGGTGAATCGTGTCCACCACTCTTCCAATGAGCTGCCTGACGCTCTTCTCGCGCCCCCTGCCATTGGTGGACCGCCTGAAGTATTTGGAGACCACCACGTTGGTCGCCAGCATGGACCAGCTCTCGGGCACTTCCACGTCAGGCTGCTCGAAGATCACCTCGCCTTTTTCGTTGGTGATGCTTGCATCGCGCTTCTCCCACTGAACCTGATCGAAGGGATGCATCCCGGGCTGGGTGTAAACCCGGTCGAAATGCAGGAGTCTGGTTTCTTCCGACGCACTGGTGGCTGCGGCCGTAGCCGAGCTTCCAGACTTGGCGTTCAGTAGCATGGAAAGCCTCCTTGATCGTCAATCAGGACAATAAAAGGCAAGCGGGCAGTCTGCCCGTCAGGCGGGTCTTCGGAGGCGTCGCCGGCTCCGATTAGAGCCCGAACAATATTGCTGGTCCATCCGTTCGCTTCGGTGAGAGGCATTGTACGCGGGTGGACTGTCTTGTCAAGCATTATCACGGTTTTTTGCACAAAATGATGGACTCCTCACCCGACCGGCAACTAAATGTTGTGTACACGTTCCATTCCCGCAATTCCCTGGCAGAGGCCCGATTCCATGGGAAAACCGGGTGCGGCTACCGTGTCTGCCCATTGAAAATGAAGGGTTTGAGACACGGTTCCGGTTGATCTCCAGGACTGCGTGTGTGGGTGTCTGGAGTCGCTGAGGGGGGGCTTGGACGTTCTGGGGCAGGGAATACATTCCGCGAGGCCGCATCCAAGTCGCCGCCTACGCGGCTGTGGGTGGCGCGGGGATTGGAGCTGTTTCTTACAGAGGCATTGCGTTTTGGGACGGGTGCTTTCTATTCGCCGCATTCGCGGCTCGGTTGGCGCAGATTCGATACGACCCCGGGTTGCCACCCGGGGCTACCCTGGGCCGCAGCTACGCAGCTCTATAAAGATGGCCCGTAGGTGGGGTCTCGCCGGGTAACCCACGTCAACCGCAGCATTCGCAGCTCTCACCAAACCCACAACGCTGCAAGGGGAAACGTGCTTTTTATTTGGAATATGCGCCGGGCCAGAGCCCGGGACGAGCCATTGGAACTGGGCGTGAGAAATGAGCGTCGTAGCCGAGCTAGCAGTTAGCCGTGGGCGTCAGACCGTGGGACCGGACTTCAGACCTTCTGATAGAGGCTGGCGCCCTTCTGCTGAAATTCCCGGGACTTGCTGTCCATGCCCTGCTGAAGAGCGTCTTCGGGGTTGACTCCCATCTGTTCGGCGTAAGCGCGCACATCCTCGGTGATCTTCATGGAACAGAAGTGCGGTCCGCACATGGAGCAGAAGTGGGCCAGCTTGGCGTTGTCGGAGGGCAGGGTGGCGTCGTGGAACTGGCGGGCCCGCTCCGGATCGAAACCCAGGTTGAACTGGTCTTCCCAGCGAAACTCGAAACGGGCCTTGGAAAGGGCGTTGTCGCGGGCCTGGGCTCCGGGATGGCCCTTGGCCAGGTCGGCGGCGTGAGCGGCGATCTTGTAGGCAATGACCCCCTCCTTGACATCCTCCCGTTCGGGCAGGCCCAGGTGTTCCTTGGGAGTGACGTAGCAGAGCATGGCGGTGCCGTACCATCCGATCATGGCGGCGCCGATGGCGCTGGTGATGTGGTCGTATCCGGGGGCCACGTCTGTCGTCAAGGGACCCAGGGTATAGAAGGGGGCTTCCCCGCAGGTCTCGAGCTGGCGGGTCATGTTCTCCCGGATCAGTTGCATGGGAATGTGTCCGGGACCTTCGATCATGGTCTGCACGTCGTGCTTCCAGGCAATCTTGGTCAGTTCGCCCAGGGTGTCCAGCTCGGCGAACTGGGCCTCGTCGTTGGCGTCGGCGATGGAGCCGGGCCTCAGCCCGTCACCCAGGCTGAAGGTGATGTCGTAGGCCTTCATGATCTCGCAGATTTCCTCGAAATGGGTGTAGAGGAAGTTCTCGCTGTGGTGAGCCAGGCACCACTTGGCCAGAATGGACCCGCCGCGGGAGACGATGCCGGTGACCCGCTTGGCTGTCAGCGGAACGTAGCGCAGGCGTACGCCGGCATGTATGGTGAAGTAGTCGACCCCCTGTTCGGCCTGTTCCACCAGGGTGTCGCGGAAGATCTCCCAGGTGAGTTCCTCGGCCTTGCCCTGGACCTTCTCCAGCGCCTGATAGATGGGCACGGTGCCGATGGGAACCGGGCTGTTGCGAAGAATCCATTCCCGGGTTTCATGAATGTTGGGTCCGGTGGACAGATCCATCACCGTGTCGGAGCCCCATCGGATCGCCCAGACCATCTTTTCCACTTCCTCTTCGATGGTGGAGGATACGGCTGAATTGCCGATGTTGGCGTTGATCTTGACCAGGAAGTTCCGCCCGATAATCACCGGTTCCAGTTCGGGATGGTTGACGTTGGCCGGAATGACGGCCCTGCCGCGCGCGACCTCGTCGCGCACGAACTCGGGGGTGATCCGGGCCGGCAGACTGGCCCCCCAGGAGTTGCCGGGGTGCTGGTGGTCCAGTCCGCTTTCCAGGCGCTGGTTTTCCCGAATGGCTATGAATTCCATCTCGGGTGTGATCACTCCGCGGCGGGCGTAGTGCATCTGGGAGACATTGCGTCCCGCCCTGGCGCGCACGGGGGTGCGAAGGTGCTTGAATCGAAGGGCATCCAGCCGATGGTCGGCCAGTCTCAGCTTGCCGTAGCGGGAAGAGACCTGCGGGAGGTCCTCAACGTCGTCGCGGTCCCTGATCCACTCGACCCGGATGGGGGACAGGCCTTGGCGGATGTCGATCTCGACTGAGGGGTCGGTGTAGGGGCCGCTGGTATCGTAGAGAGTTATCGGGAGATTGAGAACCGCATCCTTTTCGGCGCCGCCCAGTTGTCGGGTGGGCGTCTGACTCACCTGGCGCAAGGGGACGCGAATGGAAGGATGAATTTTGCCGGGCGCGTAGATCTTCTGCGAAGCCGGAAAGGGATCGCAGGTGATGGCGCCCAATTTGCCCTCATCAATCCTTGCT
>JAPVWS010000139.1 GCA_027493295.1 Candidatus Versatilivorator vitaminiformans
CAACCTCAGCAACGGGGTTGTGTCCAAAGGCAGCGGCAGAGTAATATTCGCGCCAGCGACGCCGGGCGTCAAGCCCGACCTGAAGGACGCCCATGCCACCCATGACGGGATCCCGCTATTTCGCCGAGGCCATGCAGGCCTATGAAGTCACCCACGTCTTTCTGGTCCCCACCATCCTGACACCGGCCCTGGCTGAAATGGAAGACCTCGATATCGTGCGGGTCACGGCCCACAGCGAGAAGGCGGCCGTCTACATGGCCGACGGCTACGCTCGAATCTCGGGCAAGCCCGGAGTGGCCATGGCCCAGACCATCGGCGCGGCCAACTTGGCGGCAGGCCTGCGGGACCCCTATCTTGCCGGTGTCCCCGTCATTGCCGTCACCGGCGGCCGGCTTCCCGAGAGCAAGCACCGCGGCGTCTACCAGGAAGTGGATGACTTTCCACTGTTCGAGCCCTTGAGCAAGTTCAATGTTCAGGTGGATCTGCCCCAGCGCCTGCCCGACCTGCTCCGACAGGCCTTCCGGGAGGCCACCACCGGATGTCCGGCTCCGGTTCACCTGGAGCTCGGCGGGAACTTCGGGCAGGCTATCGAGGGAGAGGCCGACCTGGATCCCGTCTTCGAGCCCCGGTTCGCTCGATTTCCGGCCATCCGCCCGCGGCCGGAGCCCGACAGCCTGCGGCGGGCGGCCGACCTGTTGAGTCGCAGCCTGCGGCCGGTCATCGTTGCCGGAGGCGGTGTCGCCCTTTCGGGCGCTCAGTCCGAAGTGAGACAGTTGGCGGAAAGGCTCTCCATCCCGGTGGCGACCTCGCTGAACGCCAAGGGGACCCTTCCGGAGAACCACTCCCTGTCCATTGGTGTGGTGGGCTCCTATTCCCGCGCCTGCGCCAACCGGTTGGTGGCCGAGGCCGACCTGGTCTTCTTCATCGGCAGCCGTACCGGCGGGCAGGTCACCAACAGCTGGCGCATCCCGCCCAAGGGGACTCGGGTCCTTCAACTGGACATCGAGCCCGGGGAACTGGGCCGCAACTACCCCAACCTGTGCAGCCTGTGGGGCGATGCCAAGGTCGGGCTGCAGGAGTTGAATGCCGCCCTGGCCTCCCGGCCGGCCGACTCCGGTTGGCTCTCGCGGGTGGAGCAGGTAGTGTCCGAATGGCGTACGGAGGTGGCTCCCCTGCGTTCGTCAGCGGCGGTTCCCATGCGCCCGGAGCGCCTTTGCAAGGAAATACAATCGGCCTTGCCCGAGGATGCGATCCTGGTTTCGGATACCGGCCACTCGGGGATCTGGTCCGGAACTCACATCGAGCTGTACCACGCCGGTCAGAGCTACATCCGGGCTGCCGGATCCTTGGGCTGGGGCCTGCCGGCGGCCATCGGGGCCAAGTGCGCCGCGCCCCAACGGCCGGTGGTCTGCTTCACCGGAGACGGTGGTTTCTACTACCACCTGTCCGAGTTGGAGACGGCCCTCCGCTACGGCATCCATCCCGTGATCGTGGTGAATGACAACCGTTCTCTCAATCAGGAGACCGAGATATTCGCTAGCGCCTACGGAGGGGTGCAGCGCCAGGGGTTGGAGATGTGGCAGTTCCGGGACCTGAACATCGCCGCCATGGCCGAGTCCCTGGGCTGCCGGGGCATCCGGGTGGAGCAGCCCGAGGGGGTCGTCCCCGCACTGAAGGAAGCCCTGCAGGACGACCGTCCGGTGGTGCTGGATGCGGTCACCGACATGGAGGCTTTGGCTCCCGATCCCTGGGGGTGAGGAGAAGCGACTTTTGTCCACCATCAGAAATATCGCGGTGCTGGGACTTGGGACCATGGGGCATGGCATCGCCCAGACCTTTGCGGTGGGCGGTTGCCGGGTCAGGGGCTACGACCAGTCGGTCGAGGTGCGGGGGGCGGTGGCCGGCCGCATCGAGCAGAACCTGAGGACGGCTGCCCAGGCCGGTTTCGGCGAGGAGGATGCCATTGAACCCGCGCTGGCCCGATTCAGAGTCTGTGAGACCGAGGCCGACGCGGTTAAGGGCGCCGAGTTCGTGGTCGAGGCGGTTGCCGAGGACCTGGACGTCAAGCGCCGGCTGTTCAGCCGGATCGAGCCTCAGGTTTCGGCGGAGGCCATCCTGGCCAGCAACACTTCCAGTTTCCCTATCTCCGACCTTGCCGCCGATCTGAGCCGTCCCCGGCAGGCACTGATCACCCACTGGTTCAACCCGCCCCACATCGTGCCGCTGGTGGAGGTGGTTCCGGGGGAGAAGACCGGGACCGACGCCGTCGAAGCCACTCTGGGCCTGCTGCGACAGGTCGGAAAATCCCCGGTGCAACTGAAGAAGGAAGTTCCGGGCTTTCTGGTCAACCGCATCCAGATTGCCATGCTGCGCGAGATCCTGGACCTGCTGGACCGGGGGGTAGCGGATCCCGAGGAGATCGATCGGGCGGTGAAGAGCACCATCGGTTTTCGCCTGGCCGCTATCGGTCCGCTGGAGGTCATCGACTTCGCGGGTCTGGATGTCACCGCCAGCGTGTTCGAGAACCTGGTGGTGGACGTCCGATCCGACCGGCAGCTTCCATCGGCGCTGGAACAGGCGGTCCGATCAGGCCGATTCGGAGTCAAGAGCGGGGAGGGGATCTACCGCTACACTCCGGAGACCGTGCAGAAGAAGGTGTCGGAGCGGGACCGCCGCTTTCTGGCCCTGCTGCGGCTGTTCCACCGGGAATCGGAGCCCCCTGACGCAAACCGCGGGCAGGGGATCGGCAAGCAACCAACGAGCGAACCATGAAGATTCGAGAGGGAACACGGGTGCTGGTGACGGCTGGAGCTTCCGGGATCGGCCGCAGGATTGCGGCTGCCTTTCTGGGGCAGGGGGCCGGTGTGCACGTCTGCGACGTTGCCGCGGATCGGGGCGCGGATCTGCTCCAGGAGCTTCCGGGAGTGGGATTCACCCAGGCCGACGTGGCTGTCCCCGCTGACGTGGAGCGAGTCTTCACCGACCTGGCGGCTCATTTGGGCGGGCTGGATGTGCTGATCAACAATGCCGGCATTGCCGGACCCACCGCGCCGGTGGAGGAGGTGAGCCCGGAGGACTGGAACCGGACCCTGGACATCAACATCACCGGTCAATTCCTCTGCGCCCGGCTGGCCGTGCCCCTGTTGAAGCGGGCGGGAGGCGGTTCCATCATAAACCTTTCCTCGGTGGCCGGCCGGCTGGGGTATCCCATGCGAACCCCCTACGCCGCTTCCAAGTGGGCCGTGGTGGGCTTCACCCAGAGTCTGGCCATGGAGCTGGGGCCTCACGGGATTCGGGTGAACGCCCTGCTGCCCGGAATGGTGGAGGGGGGCCGCATCCGCGCGGTCATCGCCGCCAAGGCGGCGGCAATCCAGAAAACCTATGAGGAATTGGAGGCAGAGCACCTGAGGCAGGTCTCTCTTCGCAGAATGGTGAACCCCGACGAGATCGCCAACATGGCCCTTTTCCTCTGTTCGGAGGCGGGAGCCGCGATCACGGGTCAGGCCCTCAGCGTCTGCGGCAACGTGGAGCGAATGCTCTGACTCAATCGATTGAAGGAGCACCCTTTCCCCTTGACC
>JAPVWS010000014.1 GCA_027493295.1 Candidatus Versatilivorator vitaminiformans
GACCCGGGCAAGTGGAGCAGCTCCCCCTGGGTTGTGAGAATCCGCGAATGAACCTGAGAGAAGAAATCAGAGAATACGAGGCGGCCGGCTCGCTGGCCGACGAGCTCCCCTGGTGGGGCTGGCTTCCCGATGGCGAGTGCCTGCTTGGCCGCAACGGCAACCTGATTGCCATCGGCCAGCTCTCACCCGCGCCGGTGGACGGCCGCGAGCCTGTTCACCTCGACCGCGTCATAGACCGCTGGCAACGCGCCCTGTCCAACCTGGACGACAGGATGCGGCTCTATTTCTACTTTCTCCGGCGGCCGCTCGTGATCCCAAAACCTGTCGCCGATGCCGGAGATGTTGTCCGGCTGTCCCAGCAGCGTCGAGGCGAGTTCCTGGCCGGCCGTGTTTCGGATGTTTCCGTATACGTCGCCTGGTGCTACGACCCGGGGCTTCAGGCGGCCGGCTCCGAGGTTAACGGCGGAGTGACCACCTGGCTGCGCCGATGGATCGCCCAACGCAAGAAGCCCAATGAGGTTGTCTATCTCCGCCGGGCTGTCGAAGCAGCGGCCGAACAATTTCGCCAGTCTGTCGCCGCCAGCCGCGCGCTGGTTTCCGACATCACCCCTATCGAGTTGCTTGGCCCCCAAGACGGCTCCCGCTTCCTTTCCGAGTTGGTCAACCGCCCCGGGACACCCTGGCGCGGAGCCACAGGCGGCGGTCTAAACTGGCAGCTTGCCGTGTCGGAGCTGGAAGCCGAGCGGCGCTTTCTTCGCCTCGACGGCGAGCCCGCCCTGGTCTACTCCATGCTGTCCCCGCCCGGGGAGGCCAAGGCCAACCTCCTGGCCGATCTTTTCCGCCTGGACGTGACTTCGACCGTAAGCCTGGAGTGGAAACGATGGGGGCTTGATTCCGCCCGGCGAAAGATCCGGAGCGCCCAGCGTCACTACTTCTCGAAGCGCTACTCCATGTCCGCCCACATGCAGGACACTCAGGGAACGGCCGCCGCCATGACCGACACCGCCGCCGAGGCGGAATCGAGCCGCCTGGGCAGCGCCCTTGTCGAGCTGGAGGCCGACGGGGTCTCCTACGGTTCCATCACCTGCACCGTTACCCTCCATGGAGACTACGGCCAGATCGACCGCCTGGACGCCGAGGTCCGGAGGATATTCAACACCTACGATGCCAAGGTGATCCGCGAAGGGTACGGCCAGCTCCCGGCCTGGTTCTGCCGGCTGCCGGGACAACCGCCCGGGCGCAACGTCCGCAGCGTCTTTGCATCAGCCGGACTGCTGGCCTGCTTGGCTCCGATCTTCGGTGCCTCCAAAGGCAGGGCTATCAGCAAGCACCTGGACCGGCCCGCTCTGGCTGTCCTGGAAACCCGCGGCCGGACCCCTTACCACTACGACCTTTTCGCCGGCGACGTGGGCCACACCCTCATTCTGGGCGCGACCGGCGCCGGCAAGAGCTTCACCCTCAACTTCCTGCTGGTCTCAGCCCTTCAGTACCATCCCCGCGTTCTAATTCTCGACCTGGGCGGCTCCTACCGCTGGCTCACGTCCTTTCTGGGCGGCTCCTACCTGGAGCTTTCCCCATCCGAGGAGGCAAGCGCCACTTTCAAGCTCCGCCCCTTTTCCCTTCCTCCCACCGAGCGCACCTACCAATTCCTGGCCGGCTGGGTTGCGCGCCTGTTGAGAATCGGCGGCGGCCAGCTTTCCGGCGCCGACACCACCGAGATCCACGACCGCATTGCGGATCTCTACAAGCTCCCTCCTGACCACCGGACCCTGAGCGGCCTGGTCCGCACCCTCCCTCAAAATATGTGGCCCCCGCTGTCCCGCTGGCACGGCTCGGGAGCCTGGGGCGCGGTCTTTGACAACCCGGCCACCGGCGACGACCTGAAGCTGGCCGACTGGCAAGTGATCGACCTGGCCGGGGCGGCCGAGCACGAGGACCTGTGCGAGGCCGCCCTTTTCTACCTGCTGGAACGGCTGCGCTTGGCCTTGGAGGATCCGGTCGAAACCGCCCGCGTCAAGCTCATGGTTGTGGACGAGGCCTGGCGCTATCTCCGCGATCCCGCCGTCCTGTCCTACCTGGCGGAAGCCGCCAAGACCTGGAGGAAGAAGAACGCCGTGCTGATCCTGGCAACGCAGTCCGCCGTTGACCTTACGGGCACCGCCGGCGCCGCCGCCCTGCTTGAGTCTCTCCCGACCAAGCTGTTTCTCGCCAATTCCGACCTGCCGTCCTCAGTCGCCGAAGTGTTCCATTTGAACGACCAGGAGGTCGAGGCCATCCGAAGCCTCTTGCCCAAGCGGGAAATGTACCTGCGCCGCTCCGACGAGTTCGCCATTCTCCGGCTCGAAGTGGACCGGCAGAGCTACTGGCTTTACACGTCTTCCGCCGTGGACGCTGAAAAGCGGTCCCGGGCCGTCGAGCAGCACGGCCTGGTGCGCGGCATCGAGCACCTTGCAAAGGGGGTCCAATGATCCGAGACAGTATCAGCATTCTGACGTTGTGCTTTGCCGTCCTCTTCGCCGGCGTCGTTGCCGCCGAAGAGTCCACGGCGCCGCCCCCCGAGCAGGGAGCGCAAACCCCCGGCGTGCTTCGCATCCAGGCCCAGCCCGACCAGATTGTCGAGGTCCGGACCAAGACCCGTCACACAACGGTCCTGGTCCTACCCCGGGGAGAAAACATCCTCGACTTCGTTG
>JAPVWS010000140.1 GCA_027493295.1 Candidatus Versatilivorator vitaminiformans
CTTGGAGTATGCATATGGCTGGTGGCTTTCGCTGCTCGTCTCGTTCCAGTGGCTCTCGTTGAAACACCCCTCCTCCGTCCCGGCCATCTCAATGGCGTCCCCGTAGATGGCAGCGACGCTGGAGGTCAAGACCACGCGGCGTACCGTCGGGCAACGGTTGACCGCTTCCAGGACGTTCCGAGTCCCGCTGGTTGCAGGCTCAATGAGGACATGCATCGGATCCCTGACTCCCCGGCCGATGACCGGGGACGCAGTGTGGAACACCGTCTCGCACCCGGCCATTGCGCGGTCGAATCCCGCCGGGTCCAGCAATTCGGCTCCATAGAGCGACAAGGATCCCGCCGAATCCGTGGCCATGGCTTCCAGGTGCCGGGTCTCTTTCGGATCGGCCGGATCGCGAACCGTCGCGTGGACATGGTGTCCGAGTTCGAGGAGCCTCTTGACGAGCCACGACCCAATGTACCCGCTTCCCCCGGTAACGAGGACGGGGCAGGTCGGACCATGCGCTGGAGCGGCCATTTCAGTCACCCTACTCCTTGGAGCCTGCAACCAGCGGGAGGCCTGGCTGGGGTTCAAGGAGATCCGCAAAGCGCCGCCGCACACAGCCGAGGGGGCACGGCGCCGGCTCGGATCCACCTGCTCGGATCTGCTTTACAATTCCCACCGAAGGCGCTATGTTTGCGCCCCGAATTCGGTTCGGACCGGTACCGATTGCAGTTCTTTCCGTTCCGCCCACAATCGTAATGAACACGCCCCACTCTCAAGGCGGCCGGCCGGGCGACCTGCGAGGGAAGCGCGGCTTTATCCTGACCGGGATTTCCGGCTCCCATACGCTGTTCCACGCCTTCCAGCACAGCCTGCTGGTTTTGTTTCCCAATATACGGGAATCCTTCGCCCTCTCCAATCTGCAGACCACCTCCATTTCGGCGGTCCAGGAAGTGGTGGCCGGCTTGATCGATCTGCCCGGAGGGGTGGCGATGGACCTGCTCAAGCGATACTGGGGCCTGGTCATGACCCTCTGCATGGGCGGATTCGGAATCGGCTGGCTGGTGGTCGGTTCGGCTCCCGGGTACGTGACGGTCCTTTCCGGAATGGCGATCGTGGCCGCTTCCTCCTCTCTCTGGCACCTGCCGGCCATGGCCTCTCTCTCCAACCGCTTCGCCGAACGCCGCGGCTTCGCCCTGTCGGTGTACGGGGTCGGCGGCAACGTGGGCGAGATCCTGGGACCGGCCACCACCGGCCTGCTGTTGGGGATGCTCACCTGGCAAAGCATCATCGGCTCCTATGCCCTGCTTCCCCTGCTCCTGATGCTTCCCGTCCACTGGGCTTTTCGGGACATCGGAAGCCGGCAGGCCGGCTCACCTTCGGCTCAGGAGAGCGCCAACCTGTCGGACCAGCTCGGTTACACCCGGCAGATGTTCAGGAACGGCGTCCTGTGGGGAATCATCGCCATCGCAGGACTGAGGGGCATGGCCTTTGTGGCATTCACCGCGGTCGTCGCCCTCTACTCAAAGGATGTGCTGGACCTGAGCGACCAAACGAGGGGTTTCTACTTCTCACTGCTGGGCCTGGTCGGAATGACCGCCTCGCCGCTGCTGGGACATCTCTCGGACCGGTTCGGACGAAAGATGGTCCTGGTGCCCAACCTGCTGGCCCTGGGGGTGCTGACCCTGCTGATGGCCTGGTACGGTCACCTGGGAGCTTTCCCGGTGCTGCTGCTGCTTATGGGGGTCTTCCTCTACAGCGACCAGCCGGTGCTGACCGCCGCCGCCCTGGACGTGGCCGGGCGCCGCACCACCACCACCGCCATCGGGTTCGTCTCCTTCTCCCGTCTGGCTTTGAGCGCTCCTTCGCCGGTGATTGCGGGGTGGCTGTATCGTCCCGAGGCCGTGCATGCCGTTTTCTATTACATTGCGGGACTGTTCTTTCTGGCCGCCTGCGGTCTCTTCCTGTTACCGTTGCGCAAGGGTTGACAGACGGCATCGGTCGAGGCAACCAGAAAAATTCGTAATCGGGAGGACCGGATGGAAAAGATCCTGATCGTCATCGGCGACGCCTCCGAAGCCATGGACACTCTCTACCCTTACTATCGGGTGCAGGAGGAGGGGTTCGAGGCTGTGGTGGCGGCTCCGGAAAAGCGCCGCTACCATCTCGTCATACATGAGATACCACCAGGGTGGGAGGTGACCCGGGAATCGCCCAGCTACCACTGGAACTCCGACATCGCCTTTCGGGACGTCGAGCCGGAGGGGTACGCGGGTCTCTTTGTTTCAGGGGGACGGGCGCCGGAGTATCTGCGCTACGATAGACATCTGATGAACATCGTTCGCCACTTCTTCGAAGCGGAAAAGCCGGTGGCCTCGGTGTGCCACGGAGCCGAGATCCTGGCGGCGTCGGGCTTCGTTCGGGGAAGGCGCATGGCCACCGTGTCCAAGTGTAAATTCGACGTGGAGATCTGCGGCGCCACCTTCGTCGACCACGGCTGCGTGCGGGACGGCAACCTGGTGAGCGCCCGCACCTGGCACGACAACGCGCTCTACATGAAAGAGTTTGTCCGCATGTTGGTGGACGCAAGGCGGCTCCAGGGCGGATAGAATTTCAAGCCGCCGTCCCCCGACCGGTTCGGCAATCCGACCCTCTTCGAGGTTTCGGAGAAAGGACAATCTGCAATGACTCTGCTTCGCCGCTTGGTCATCACCGCCGCACGCGTCCTGGTTCAGAATCCGGAGGCCCGCGCCAAGGCGCGGGAGGTTCTGGAAGAGGAGGTCAAGCCCCGGGCCAAGGAGGCCTGGAGGGAGGCCCGCCCCGAGATCGAGAAAGCCGGGCGGGGCCTTAAGCGTTTTGCCCGGCGGGTCCGGGACGAATATCGCAGCGGCCGCCGAGACGATTGAGGGCGGCCACGGCTTTCCCGAAAGAAGGTTCCACGGCAATGACCATCGTCCCGCTGGGAGAACACATCGGAGCCGAGGTGCGGGATGTCGACGCGGGCTCTCCCCACGCCGAGGAGACCTTTGCCGAGCTTCGCCGAGCCCTTTACAGGCATTCGGTGCTGGTCTTTCACGACCAGGACATCTCCGACGAGCAGCAGGTGGCCTTTACCCGGGGATTCGGCCGGCTGCAGATGACCATTGCCAGCGATCCCTACGGAGGCGGTGGCCCCATCAACCGCATCGCCAACGTGGACGAGGAAGGCCGCCTCATCCCTCCCCGGGACAAGCGTTCCCTCTATCAGGCCGGCAACAATCTCTGGCATTCCGACGGCTCTTTCAAGTCCGTCCCCCTGAAAGCCTCCATGCTGTCGGCCAAGGTGGTGCCGCCCCGCGGCGGCGAGACCGAGTACGCCAGCCTTCGGGCTGCCTATGCCACTCTGCCCGAATCCAGGAAGGTTCAACTGGAAGGATTGGTCGCCGAACACAGCATGGCCTATTCCCGTTCCCAGATCGCCCCCGGCCTCATGACCGAGGCCTTCCTCAAGGCGACGCCCCCGGTTCGCCACATGCTGGTCCGAACCGTCCCCGAGACGGGAGAGAAAGCCCTCTACGTGGGGTCTTACGCCTCCCACGTTATCGGTTGGGACATCGAAAAGGGCCGCGCCCTGCTGGAGGAGCTCCTGGAATGGTCCACCCAGCCGCAATTCGTCTACCGGCATCGGTGGAAGGCCAACGACCTGGTGATGTGGGACAACCGCACCTGCCTCCACCGCGGCCGCCCCTGGGACAACGGCGTCTACAAGCGCATCATGCACCGCACCACCCTGGCCGGAGACGGCCCCACCGTCCCCTGACGCACCTGCCGCCGCCTGCCTGGATGTTATTGCTGGCCAATATTGGTCACCGGGCAATCTACCTGTGAGGCAGAGTATTTGCCCCCTTCCGGCTCGACGGTGGGCTGAATTTCCTATGTGGCGATCTTGCTAGTTCCGTCCCCCCCACCGGTTCGACTGCGGGCGGGGCCCTTGTCTCACCGACTCCCCCTCCAGGGGGGAGTGCTTGAGGCCAGCACAAGGCTTCCAGTAGATCTCTGTCACTCCCCCCTTGAGGGGGAGTCGCAGAAGCCGAGCCGCAGGCGAAGGCTGATGCGGAGGGGGGCAATCGCGGCGCCACAAAGCAGCGCCGAATGGCG
>JAPVWS010000141.1 GCA_027493295.1 Candidatus Versatilivorator vitaminiformans
TTTTCGGCCCGAGACGGTTTGCGCCCGAAAGAAGCGGTCGGTGATGCGGATGGCTCCCAGCTTGAGGCTGCTGGCCCCCAGGACCTGCCCACGCTTGCCCACCAGAAACTCGCTGCTGCCGCCACCGATGTCGACCAGCAGCGTCTGCTTGTCGAAAATTGGCAGGGCCTGCAACACGCCCAGGTAGATGAGACGGGCTTCCTCGAAACCGGAGATGACTTCGACCCGGATACCGGCTTCGTTCCGGGCCCGGTCGATAAAGACGTTGCGGTTCAAGGCTTCCCGCACGGCGCTGGTGGCCACCGCTCTAACCTCGGCATCGGAGATCCCGGCAATTTGTCGAAACCGCTTCAGCGTTTCGATGCCACGGTCGATGGCATCCTGCTTCAGGTATTTCATGTCCTTGGAGCCCGAGCCCAGGCGCACCACCTCCTTCTCCTGGGCCAGGATCTCAAACCGGTTGCCGTTTCTGGCCCTGGCAACTACCAGGTGAATGGAATTGGTGCCGATATCGACGGCAGCCCAGTTTCCGTTCATCGAGATGGTCTTTCCGAAAGGACTGAGTGAGCGCGGAGGGATGGGACCAGGTGGCTAGACCGCATATCTCACCAGGCCGCTGGAGGCATTACAAGAAGTAGATTATCTTCAGCACCTTGATTGGCACCATGTCAAGGGCTTGCGCATCACAGACGGCGCTGGGCATGCCCTGGCTTGCCTTTTCCCTACAGCGCGCACATGCTCCCTCGACCGTAGAAACCGCTACGCTCTTCGGTCGCGAGCACGCGCTGAAGGTAAAATTCCTGCGCCATGATCATGCCCCCTGGTGAGAGATGCGGGCTAGGGGAAATACTTTCCAACGGACGCGGGAAGCGACTTGATGATGTCGTTGTAGGTCACTGCCACGACCAGCAGGATCACCATGACGACACCCACCTGTGTCACCCTCTCCCGAACGCTCAAGCTGAGGTCCCGTCCAACCAGAGACTCTACCAGAATGATGGCGATGACCCCGCCGTCCAGGATAGGGATGGGCAACAGATTGACGATTCCCAGGTTGATGCTGATCACGGCGATGAACATGATCAAATCGGTGATGCCGGACTGTGCGGCCAGGCTGGACTGTATGACCCCGATCATTCGTCTTTGGGTGGTTTCGTCCAGGTAGGGGGTGACCTGGAATTCCAGTTCCCGGCCGTTGCGCAGGACCGTAATCGGTATTACCGGATCCTGGTTCCGGCCCATTGCGTCCACCAGGTCGAGTCCGGCTTGGCTGAGTACCACTCCGCCCACCTTGACCACCTGGTCTCCCGGCAAGATGCCGGCCTCGGCGGCTGGTTTGCCTGCCAGTACCTGCTGGACCTGAACCGAAGCCAACTCGAAGGGGGCAATTCCCAGGTAACCGGCACTGTCGCGACCGCGGGCCGCGGGAGTCAGAGTCAATGGGAAGGTTTGTTCTCCTCGCTGGACCTCCATTTGCAAGGGAACCCCGGGACTGATGCTGACCTCCATAAGAAACTCTTCCCAGGTGGGGTTTTGCCTGGCGCCGGCAACGACGATGCGGTCACCCGGCCTGAGATCGGACTGCAGGGCAGGGGAGTCGGACTTGATCAAGCCCACCACCACCGATTCCCGGGGCCAGACAGGAACCTCGTATCGGTAGTAGAAGAGCCCGGTCAGCAGGACCACCGCCAGCACACCGTTCATGACCGGGCCCATTACGGCCACAATGAATCGCTGCCACTTGGGATGCGAAAGGAACTCTTCAACGCCCCCGGTTACGTCGTCAGGGTTTTCACCCGCCATCTTGACGTACCCGCCCAGGGGAATTGCGCAGACCTTGTAGTCCGTTTCCCCGCGCCGAAAGCCAAACAGGCGTGGACCGAAACCGACCGAAAAGGCTTCGACGCGAATCTTGAAAAACTTGGCCGCGCCAAAGTGGCCCAGTTCGTGAACCACCACCACGGTCCCGAACACCACCAGCACAGCCAGAACACCCCAAAGAAAATCGATCATTTCAGCCTGCTGTCCGGTTGGAACGCTGTTGAAATATTGCCGGGGAAGCCGTCGGTCCCCTGTCAGGGCATCCCCTGGACTTGCTAACTGAAGTCCTTTTGAATCAAGCGGCGGGTTTCCCTTCGCACCGATTCATCATACTCCAGAATTTCCGCAATCGAAGAGAATTTGCCCACCCCGTTCGCCTGCTCCATCATCCTGGCGACGATCCGCGGAATTCCAGGGAAGTCGATCTTTCTTTGCAGGAAGGCTTCTACCGCCACTTCATCCGCCGCGTTAAGCGTGCAGGGCAGCGCCCCCAATTCACGAGCAGCCTGGTAGGCCAGGTCCAGACAGGGGAATTTGCCCGAATCGGGGTGCATGAACTCCAACTTGGCCGCCTGGTTCAGATTCAGTCTCGGCCTGCGCCCCGGCAGACGCCGGGGGTAATTGAGCGCGTACAGGAGGGGTTGACCCATGTCGGTGATGCCGAGCTGAGCGATCACGGACCCGTCCACAAACTCCACCATGGAGTGAACGATAGACTGAGGATGAACCCAAACCGAGATCTGGTCGACATCCAGGTCGAAGAGCCAGCGTGCTTCCAGGACCTCCATTCCCTTGTTCATCAGGGTGGCGGAATCGACCGTGATTCGGTCTCCCATTTTCCAGGTCGGATGCCGCAGGGCCATCTCAGGCGTGACCCGGCTGAGCTGCTCGCTGCTGTAACCCAGAAAGGGGCCGCCGGATGCAGTGAGGATGACTCGTGCGACTTCGTCGGCTTGGCCGCAACGCAGACACTGGTGGATCGCGTTGTGCTCGCTGTCGACGGGGAGGAGCTGCACCCCGTTGCGCTGAGCCAGCTCCGTCACCAGTTCGCCGGCAACCACCAGCACTTCCTTGTTGGCCAAAGCGATCTGCTTTCCACATTCGATGGCCCTGCAGGTGGGAGCCAACCCGGCGACTCCCACAATAGCGCTCACCACCAGGTCGGTCTCGGGGTGGGTAGCCACTCGCAGCAGGCCCTCCTCCCCGACCACGATCTCCGGATGGGCGGACGGATCCAGGTTTTTGAGATTTTGGGCCAGTGTCGTTGCCGCTTCCGAGGTGGATACCGACACAAGTTCGGGGTGAAACCTTCCGACCTGATCGGCCAGCTCGGTCGTGTTCCGGCCGGCGGCCAGGGCGATCACCCGAAACTCCCCGGGCAGCTCTTCCGCCACCCTCAGGCAGTTCCGGCCCACCGAACCGGTCGACCCCAGCAAGGATATGGTTTTCATGACTTTGAGACAGGACACTAGGCCTGTCCAATCAATCGCAGGTAAAAATACAGCAGCGGGGCTGCGAACAAGACCCCGTCAATCCGATCCAGCATTCCGCCGTGTCCGGGCAATAGTTCGGACGACTCCTTGGTTCGAGCGCCCCGCTTCATGGCCGACTCGGCCAGGTCCCCCACCTGGCCGGCGACCCCCAGGGAGCAGCATAGGAGAACGCGCGGAATGAGAGGGACCTGAGGAATCAGTACCTGGCTCGTCAACGCCGCCAGGCTGTTTCCCAACAAGGCGCCAATGGCTCCCTCCCAGGTTTTTCCGGGGCTGATTCTGGGGGCCAGGGGGTGCTTCCCCAGCAGGCTTCCGATGTAGTAGGCGGCTGTGTCGCCCAGCCAGACTGTCAGCAGCAGAAACAGGACCCACGACGGCCCGTCACCCTGGGGGCGGTTGTGGATGGCCAAGAGAAATCCCAGGGTGGTGGAGACATAGACAAGGCCCAGCAGGGTCACCCCACAGCTTGGCAGTGTTTCCTGCAGCTTGTGCCCCCGTCGGAGGGTCAGGGCGAGGCAGGTGACTGCCGCCAGGATCAACAGCCAGAAAACGGCCGAATGGTCGCGGGGAGACCAATAGAAGCTACCGACCAGCAGAAGCGAAAAAGCATGGGCGGCTGCTCGGAAGACATGGATGCCGGTGTCTCTGGAGAGCCGAAAGAACTCCTCCAGGGCAATGGCGGCCACCCCTGCGATGAGCGCCAGGAAGCACCAGGACGGCAGGTAACCGACCACTCCGATCAGCGGGGGGACGAGCACAACGCCTGTCAGCCAGCGTTTCATTGATTGGTCAAACCTCCATAACGCCGCTCCCGGGATTGATAGGAGAGCACCGCCTTGAAGAAGTCCTTCCGTCGAAAATCGGGCCACAACGTCTTGGTCACCCAGATTTCGGAATAGGCAATCTGCCACAGTAGAAAGTTGCTGATGCGCAACTCGCCGCTGGTCCGGATCAGCAGGTCCGGATCCGGCTGTCCGGCGGTATAGAGGCATTGAGCGATGGACTGTTCGTCGATGGCAGGCTCGTCCTGCCTGCCGTTCTTGCGTTGCTGCCACAGCGCATTGAAGGCGTCCACCAGCTCGGCCCGCCCGCCGTAGTTGAGCGCCACGTTGAAGAGCAAACCCCGGTTTCCGGAGGTCTTCTCTCTGGCCCATTGAAGCTCCCGCTGAATGGAGGGGTCCAATTCCTGAGTCCGCCCCAAGGTCCCAAAACGGATGTCATTGGCCATTAAATTGGCAATTTCCTTGTTCAAGTACTCCTTGAGCAAACTCATCAAGGTGGCGACCTCGCTTCGCGGGCGCTTCCAGTTCTCAACCGAGAAAGCGTAGAGGGTCAGGATTCGCAGCTTGAGGCGAGCTGCCGTTTCCACCGTCTCTCGCACCGACGCAATCCCGGCCCGGTGCCCGGCCACCCGAGGCAAGCGGCGCTGCTGGGCCCAGCGGCCGTTTCCGTCCATGATGATGGCCACATGCTGGGGAATGCTGTCGAGGTCCAGTTGATCGAAAAGCCGACGGTCTTCTTCGCCCTCCCCCCAGTAGGGAGCGAAGTTGCGTTGAATTTCCCGACTGTTTCCTGACATGAGCCTTATTTCAAAGGGGCTGTCGTCGAGTTGGTCCGATAGCGATGCCCATCGCGGGGGACGGTTGGGTGAGAAGCCGGGCAACGCCCCGGCCAAGACGCTTCGGGCCGGACGGTACAGGGAGCCGGCCTGGCAATTCCGCATATCTCGGTGCGGGGCCGAACTCGCGAGGCGAGTCGAGGCTTGGAGCCGGATTTGTCCCTTCAAGGTGTGCTCGCGACCGAAGGGCGTCGCCGGGCACTACGTTCGAAGGAACACTTGCGCGCTGAAGGGGAAAAGACAAGTCGGGACGCGCCCAGCACCGTGTGTAAGTGCCAACCTTCAAAATAGCACCAACAAACTGTTGAAAACAAACGGCCTTTACAGGGTGTGCCCAGCGTCCCGGTGGGAGATGGCAATCCTAATTCTGAGACAGATCACGAGCCCGCATTTCTCACCAGGGGGCATGATCATGGCGCAGGATTTTTTGCTTCAGCGCGTGCTCGCGACCGAAGAGCGTAGCGGTCACTACGGTCGAGGGAGCATGTGCGCGCTGAAGCAAAAAAGACAAGCCAGGGCATGCCCAGCGCCGCCTGTTACCCACAAGCCCTTTACATTGAGCCAATCCAGGTACTGAAAGATAAACTTCCTTTCGTCATGCTACCAGCGGCCTGGTGAGAAATGCGGGCTAGTAGCCGACCCAAACCAGAAAGAGACCTTTGGCTGGAGCGGTCGGGCCAGCTCTGGAACGGTCTTTCGATTCCAGAATGGCAGGGATGGCTTCCACCGGGAGCTTGCCCCTGCCCACTTCCAAAAAGGTGCCGACCAGATTCCTGACCA
>JAPVWS010000142.1 GCA_027493295.1 Candidatus Versatilivorator vitaminiformans
GATGACGATACCGAATTGTGTTCGCTGGTCACCAGATATCTGGAAGCGGAAGGGTTTCAGGTGGACTCCGTCAACCACGGGCAGGAGGGCATCGAACGAGCCCTCTCGGGCGATTACTCGCTGGTAGTGCTGGACGTGATGCTGCCCGGCGTCAACGGATTCGACGTCTTGCGCCGCATCCGAGCTGAATCGCGCATCCCGGTGCTCATGCTGTCGGCCAGAGCCGAGGATGTGGAGAGAATCGTGGGACTTGAGATCGGCGCCGACGATTACCTGGGAAAGCCCTTCAATCCACACGAACTGGTTGCGCGCATCCGGGCCGTTTCCCGCCGCTCCCGTCCCAACAGAGAGCTCGAGCCCGACACCGATCGTCATCCGCTCCTGAGAGTGGGAGACATCGAGCTGGACAGGAATGCTTGGAAAGTAATGCGAAACGGCCAACCGGTGGTGCTGACCACGCTGGAGTTCAACCTCCTGGAAATGTTGCTCAGGTCGGCCGGACAGGTGTTGCCCCGTGAGGAGTTGGTTCAGACCCTGCTGGAACGCGAGTTCGACCCCTTCGACCGCAGCATCGACATGCACGTCAGCAACCTGAGGAAGAAACTGGGCCGTCACGTCAATGGAGTCGAACGAATCAAATCGGTCCGCGGAGTCGGCTACGTCTATCCCAATCCCGGACCTTAGGAACAGGGAACAGACTAATTGGAATCATGCGTAGTCTCGTACTGAAAATCTTCATCTGGTTCTGGGCAGCCATGGCCCTGGTGGGCATGGCCCTCTATTTCACTACCCGAGCCACCATCTCGGAGCAGGTCGAGCGCCGGGAGCGCCAATGGATCGGGATGACCATGCCCCTGGTTGCGCAACGGGCGGCCGACATTCTGGAAAGGGACGGCCCCTCGGGCCTGAGGCGAAACATCAATCGACTCAATCGCCGGCGTCGTTTCAATGTCTCCTTCCTCAACGAAGAGGGAGAGCTCCTGGCCGGGCCGGTTCCATCAAGTCGGGTCAGGAACCTGGCGGCCAGGGCCGCGCGAAGCAACGATCGCCTGGTGGAGATCGTACAGGGAGAACGCCTGGTGGCCCAGAGCGTGGTCTCGCCCGCCGGCCGCCGGTTCGTCCTGGCGGGAGACATCCGGGCCCGACTTCCGGGAAACTCACCCGGACGCCCCCGGCGGCCGCTACCCATCCTCAGAGCCCTGGGCATTCTGGACGCCGACATCCAGACCCAGGTGCTTCGCATCCTGGCCGTGTTTCTGACGGCCGGACTGGTCTGCTATGGCCTGGCCTGTTATCTGACCGCTCCCCTGAAGAAGCTTCGGACAGCGACCCGGAAACTGGCGGACGGGGACCTGGCCGCCAGGGTCGGAAAAGCGCCGGGCGGCCGCCAAGACGAACTGACCGAACTCGGCCACGATTTCGACCAAATGGCCGAACGCATCCAGATCATGGTGGGAGCTCAGCGTCGCCTGTTGAGTGACATCTCCCACGAGCTACGCTCGCCCCTGGCTCGCCTCAATGTGGCCTTGGCGCTGATTCGCCAACGCATAAAGGGTCGATCCGACGATGAACTGGACCGTATTGAGCTGGAAGCGGGACGCCTCAACGAGCTTATAGGCCACCTGCTGACTCTCAGCCGCATCGAGAGCGGCACGATGGCGCCGGCCCGCAACGACATTGCCCTGGACCAACTGGTGGCGGAGGTGGTGGCCGATGCCGAATACGAAGCCCGCGGTTCGGGAAAGGCCGTACGCATCCTCTGCAGCCAGGCCTGCGTGGCCCTGGGCAATCGAGAGTTGTTGAGAAGCGCCGTTGAGAACGTGGTCCGAAACGCCGTCTACTACACCGCGGACGAAACCGCGGTCGAGGTTGAACTGAAACTGGCTGGAGCGAACCGGGACATGGCCGTGATTACGGTTCGCGACAGGGGAGACGGAGTGCGCGAGTCGGAACTCGGCGAGATCTTTCGACCCTTCTACCGGGTGGCCGCGGCCCGGGAACGACAGAGCGGCGGCACCGGACTGGGGCTGACCATCACCCGGCAGGCCGTGCAGTTGCACAACGGCTCCGTGGCCGCTTCCAACGCCTCCGGAGGAGGGCTGCGAATTGAAATATGGCTGCCCGCCCGTCCGGGAGCCACGGACTCGGCCGAGCCCCTGTAGCCGAGGGAGATGTTTCGCCGAGCAGGCTCGCCGTCAGCGACGCCTCCTTGACAGACCCGTCGCTGAAAGGATATCTGTGAGGGCTTCAGCGGTTTCCATGGGCTGGCGCCCACGGCTATCTGCTGCCGCCGCCCTGGCGGCTTACTGAAACCCCTGGGATTGCACCCAGGGGAATTGTCCTGGTATGACCCTATCCGCAATCGATTCGATATTGGCTAATTCCTGCTACCGATTTCAGGGCTGACTTGAATCCAATGGGCGACATTCTCCTGACCCGGCGGGAAAAAGACATCGCAACGGTTATTCTCAACCGCCCGCACAAGCTGAACGCGCTCAGCCGGGAGTTGTGGCTGCGGGTGGGAAAGGCGATGCAAGAGCTTTCCTCGGATGAGGCGCTGCGCTGCATTGTCCTGCGCGGAGCCGGCGAAAAGGCCTTCTCGCCGGGTGCCGATATCTCCGAATTCTCGGCGCACCGCTCTAATCGCCAGCAGGCACGGGCTTACGGAGCCCTGATCCAGGAAGCCATGCAATCCATCAGGGACTGCCAACATCCGGTTATCGCAATGATCCAGGGTGTATGCGTCGGCGGGGGTCTGGAGTTGGCGTCCATGTGCGACCTCCGGATCTGCGGGGAATCCAGCCGATTCGGAGTGCCTGTCAATCGGATCGCCATCACCATGGCCTACCCTGAAATCCGGGCTCTGATCGATCTGGTGGGCCGGGCAACGGCCCTGGAGATTCTTCTGGAGGGGCGGGTCTTCGGATCCCAAGAGGCCAAGGCCAAGGGCCTCGTCACCCGCGTGGTTGCCGACGGCGAGGTCGAAAAGGAAACCTACGCCACCGCTCGCCGCATCGCGGACGGGGCCCCCTTGGCCAACCGCCTGCACAAGAGATTTGCCTACCGCCTCCTGGATCCCAAGCCGCTGACCGAGGCTGAAGTGGACCAGGGTTTCGAGATTGTCGGCACCGAGGACCACCGGGAAGGATACCGGGCCTTCCTCACCAAGACCAAGCCGCGATTCAAGGCCGGTTGACCATGAACCCGCAGCCAACCTCCGATCGCACCGGTCCCCTGCTCGGCATGAAAGTCCTGGAAGCCAGCCACGTCATGGCCGGTCCCACCTGTGGATTGATGCTGGCCGATCTGGGAGCGGACGTCGTCAAAGTGGAGCGCCTCCCCGGAGGCGACGACACCCGGCGCGCCGTTCCACCCGAGATCCAGGGAGAGTCGGCTGCTTTCATGATGATGAACCGCAACAAGCGCGGCATCGGACTCAATCTGAAGTCCGAGAAAGGGCGGGAGGTCTTCCGCCGCCTGGCCGGAAACAGCGACGTCGTCATCGAAAACTTTCGCAAGGGCATGATGGAGGCGCTGGGTCTGGGCTATGACCGGTTGAAATCGGATCATCCCGGACTCATCTACTGCTCCCTGTCGGGCTTCGGACAGACCGGGCCCTACGCCGACCGGGGAGGATTCGATCTCATTGCCCAGGGAATGAGCGGATTGATGAGCATTACCGGTGAAGGGCCCGGGAGGGCTCCGGT
>JAPVWS010000143.1 GCA_027493295.1 Candidatus Versatilivorator vitaminiformans
GTTTAAAGCCAAGAGATTGAGCGGCATCTGTAAGACCCGCGAGGCGGCGTGTGCCCCCTTCGGTAGCAAGAGTGATTGGAGGAGGCGCCCCCTGCGAGCGCGGGCGTCCCGCCCGCCCGCTATCCCGTTTGGTGCCGCTCAGTTTCCCTGCGATGGGGCACCCGGCCACCCTCCCGGCGGGAAGTGCATGGGCTCGGCCGAAGCAGAGTCCTGACGCCGTTGCCGAGCGAGCCGCGTGGAGAAGTTGGCTGCGGCTGGGCCAAGACGTGTGCGGGCGGGACGCCCGCGCTCCCGGGTGGGCTTCAACCCCTGACGTCGTCGCAGCAAAAGACGTCCATCGGTACTGGGGTTTACTCGTGTTTCCTCTTCAACAACCATCGGCAGGTTCTTCCTCCAATGATCTGCCCGGCAGGCCAGGGGCGGAACGCGTCTGAAACGGAGATCCTCTCCACGATATTCTGCGTCACGCGGCGTCGACGGCAGTCTAGTTCATGGCGGGCGGGAATCTCCCGCTGCTTGCCTCCCATCTGCTGGAATCGGAGGACCCGCTGGGTCCCCTGGCCCTCGAGATCCGGTCGCCGCAAGCGGGCGATGGCGCCGACCCTGGCCCCGGTCCAGGCCAGGGTGCCGGGCACTGCCCGATCGCGCAGGCTCACGACATGGGAAGTGTCGATCGAGCCGAGCAGGTTCCGTGCCTGCTGGATGGAATGGCCTGGAGTCTTGTCGTCGGAGGTGTCGTGCTTGCGACCGCGGACCGACTGGAAGGGATTCAGGGGCGCGGCGTGGCGGGTGACCAGGATGTCGAAAAATTGCCTCAGGCGGGCCAAGGCTTGGTTCGTGGTCGCGCTGGCGCCCGGGAGCTCGTCGATGATGCAGCCGGACAGGACAGGAGAGTCCCGGGAGAGCTCGAGGGCCTACTGCTCGCAGCAGGCGAAAAAGCGGCTCACGACGCGGGCGTAGGCGCGGCGGGTGTGAGGGTGGGATATCCAGGCGGCGAAGAACTCATCCGCGGCAAACAGCGCTTGGGCGCCGGCGCGCTCGAGGACAACGATAACCGATCGGGAGGGATCCAGGCCCTGTGAGCCGGGTAGAAGGGCGGTTTGCGCGGGGAATCGATTCGTAGCCATTCAGGTAATGTTGGCTACCTCTATCATTCGTGGACGGGATTGGCGCAATGCGAGCGGGGGCGCGGAGTGATTGGGGATTTTCTAGGGCGTTTCCGCCTGGGAGGCCTTGCTGGCGGCGGCTAGCTCGGAGAGTGTCGGGGACACGGCGATTTCTTCCGCGGTGTAGACCTTGCCCTTGATGCGAAGCTTGACCATTTCCTGGATCGGCTCGAATCTGACAAAGATATCCTGGACGAATTCCTGGTGAAGCCGCGAGGTATTCAGTTCCATTTCGATTTCGCCAGTCATTCCGGCAGGGATAAGATGACTTTCGGTCTTGTTGAGGAGCCATTCGGGGGCATAGATCTCTTCAACGACGATGGCTTCCGAACCGAGATTGTGGAACGCAAAACGCGGCCGCACAAGATCCCCCTGGATTGCGACGCCAAAATCGAAGACCGTTTTTTCCGCCTCCACCAGGAGCGGAGGTGGCTTCTGACCCGCCTTCGGATTGGCTCGGGCGAGCCGCTTTGCGTAGTAGTATTCTCGAAAGATGTCCGCGGTCGTCCTGGGGGGGTCGGCAGGGTCAAAAAACCAGTTGCCCTCCTCCTTCTTCCAACGAAACTTCTCCTTGATC
Organism: Candidatus Versatilivorator vitaminiformans; assembly: GCA_027493295.1. Classification (GTDB taxonomy): domain Bacteria; phylum Acidobacteriota; class Terriglobia; order Versatilivoradales; family Versatilivoraceae; genus Versatilivorator; species Versatilivorator vitaminiformans. The sequence continues at coordinate 1,744 of JAPVWS010000143.1, forward strand.
CTGATTTGCCCTGCCAGCCCGGACGCCATGATTTCTCGCTTGATGGTGACGACGGCTGAGCGCCTGCCTTCCTCCAATTTTACTGCGACAATGCTGAAGGCCGCAATCCGGGTTCTTCCTGACTGGCCGGTGCTGGCCGCGTCCCTGGAACGGGGCAGGATGAACTCCTTGGCTTTGGTGAACTGACGGGAATGAACGGCCCTGAAATACTCGGTCACTCGCTGTTTGAGGCTCTCGACGTCGGCCGGCTCCGCTGCTCTTGCCTGGGTATCCGCTGAAATCGAGGTCAGGATCAGAACCCACAAAAGGTTCGTAGAGACCGAGCTCGCAAAACCCGATCGGTACATATGCAGTGCCTCTGTCTAAACTCAGGATCGCCGGAAACAATGCCGAAGATCATTCTGTCTTCGCTGCCTGGCAAGGCTAAAAATACACTTTGGCAAGATCGACATTGTTTGTCAACAGGTCAGGTGGTCCCCGGCGGGATCAATGCCGAGACGCGGCACAAAAACAACCGGCCCGGATCATGGCTGAAGGGCCACGACGACCGAGCCGGGGTTCCTGTCGCTCTACCGAAGGATGAACCCACCATAGCACGTCCGGAGACAAAAAACACAATCTTTCTGAATAGTTAAATGCATTTTTAAGGGTAATTCTAAGAAAAAAAGTATCTTCCTTTGACAATTTGTTGTAGTTTTAGTGGCAATCTGTAACAGACGCATGTGGCTACATGCGTCAAATACCGACTGCTTGCTCAACGAAGGAGACCTAAATTATGAGATCGAAGTTAACCATGGTGCTGGCCGTGTTGCTGCTGGCGGTCCT
>JAPVWS010000144.1 GCA_027493295.1 Candidatus Versatilivorator vitaminiformans
GTAGGCCAAGCCGGCGCGTCCGCTTCCTTCTTCGACCGGCGTGCTGACCCTGACGGTGACGCCGGCATCCGACGGGGAGGAGAGCTCGGTGAAATCCACTGCCAGCGTGCCGCCGGCCGAACCGCTCCCGATCGGAACACCCAGGGAGGTCAGGTAAGCGATGGCGTCGGGAATGACCCGCTGCCGGCCGGGCTCCAGGGAATCGATGGCCGTTCCTGAACCCCCTCCGAAGGCCGCCGTATAGGTGTACTGGATGGCGGCCGGGTTGCCGCCCCGGTTGGTGAGAGTCAGTTCGGAAGTGAAGAAGGAGCCTGCCCTCCCTTGCGATCGCAGGACCACGGGCACGAACAGCCGGCTGTGGAACCCGGTAATCACGGTGAAGGGATCTGCGCTCACGGCCGTCCCGCCTGGAGTGATGAGGCTGATCGGGCCAGTGGCGGCTTCCGGGGGGACGACGGCCTCGATGCTGGTCCCCGAGACGACCTCGAATCGGGAGACATCGACTCCGTTGAACCTTACGGCGGAGGCTTCGAACAGATGGGTTCCGGTCAGGGTGACCTGAGTGCCCACCGTCCCTCGGGTGGGATTGAACCGGGTCAGGGTGGGCGGCTGAACCTCCAGGGTCCTCACCCGGACGGGGTTCGAGAAGGCGGACGACTGGTTGATGTCGAATGCCTGCACGCGGTAGTGGTAGGTGGTGGTCGGTTCTACCCCCGTGTCCGAAAATGCGCTGGTGTTAGCGGCCGTTCTCGCGATTTCAACCCAATCATCAGAGCCGTCAACCCGGCGCTGCACCCTGAACCCGGACTCTCCTTCACTGTTGTCCTGCCAGGCGAGGTCGACCCCATTGTAAGAGACCAGTGTTGCCGTCAACTCGGTCGGGGGCGAAAGCGGAGAAGCCTGCGTCAGGACACGAATGCGATAGTTGCCGAGATCCACAAAATACAGGTTTCCGGAACTGTCCACTGTCAGGGCAAACGGCGAGGCCAGTTGAGCTTCGGGTGCCAAGCCGCCGTCTCCCCCGTAGCCAGGCTCACCGGTTCCTGCGATAGTTGCGATGATTCCAGAGGTATCCACCCGGCGAATACGGTGGTTACCCGTATCGGCGATGTAGACGTTACCGGCCTTGTCGACTGCTACGTCCGCGGGAAAGGACAATTGTGCATCGACCGCAGGGCCGCCGTCCCCACCGTAGCCCGGCTCCCTGGTCCCAGCGATGACGCGCACGGTCCCCGTGGCATCTACTCGTCGAACGTAGCTATTGTCGATATTGGCGATATAGACGTTACCAGCCTCGTCTACCGCTATGCCTCTATCCCGCGACAAACGACGTTCGTCGTCCGGGCCGTCGTATGGTTCACTGGATCCCTCGACCTCGCTCAAGTTTCCCGCCGCATCCACCCGGCGAACCCCAAAGTTCAAGTATCCGGCGAAGTAGAGGTTGCCTGAGCTGTCCACCGCCACGCCTTTGGGAGTGACCAGTCGCACCTCATCCGCCGGTCCGTCCCAATCGTAGCCCTGCTCCCCGGTCCCTGCTATGGTGGTAATGGTCCCAGAAGCGGCCACTCGGCGAACGCGGTGGTTGCCCGTATCAGTGAAGTAGATGTTACCGGCATGGTCTGCCGCCACACCCGAGGGAAAGGAGAGTCGCGCCTTCATCGCCGGTCCGCCATCCCCGCCGTAGCCTGGCTCACCGATCCCGGCGATGGCGGTGATGGTCCCTGCAGAGTCTACCCTGCGGATGCGTTGGCTGAAGAAATCGGCGATGTAGACGTTGCCGGAATGGTCCACCGCCAAGCCTGAGGGATAAGAGAATCGCGCCTCGGACGCCGGTCCCCCATCTCCGCTGTGGCCTGGCTTTCCGGTCCCTGCGATGGTGTGGATTCTCCAACCGGACTCTGTTTGCGTCCAAGCTGTCATCGCGAAAAGGACTCCGGTGATGAAGAGTCTCGCCGAATGAGCAATGGAGAGTTTCATTGCACTGTCTGGTCTTTCGAGCAAGGGATCAATTTTCTACTTTCAAGGTTGAACGACTTCCAGCGTAGAAAACAGAGTCTGGCCTTTGTTGATCATCACAAAGCTTCGTCCAGTGCCTGGCTGATTGTCGACCAAGATGTCGAGGTCGCCGTCGTAGTCCCAGTCCTGGAGAATCAACCACACAAACCAACTCCCATCCTTGCCGTACGTGTTGAGCAGTGTTTTGTTATCGACGCTGGAGCCTGTGATATCAGAGAACGTGCGATGGTCTTCCTGTCCCTTGAGCAGTTGGAGGTACATGCCGTCGTAGAAGTTTCTCCCAGGGGGAGACCCGACGCGGTTCACAAGCAAATCGTTGATGCCATCTCCGTCAATGTCACCGACGTCGATATCCACAATAATTCCAAAGTCAGTGACCTCTGGCAGTGTACTCGCCGTGCTGTTGGCGAAGCCCGGTTCGGCATCGCCCCAGAAGACGATGCTTGGAGAATTTGCTTCATCGCCGGCAACCAGAAAATCCAAATGACCATCCCGGTCCACATCGATCAGTTCCGAAGTGTGCCCACCGGTGTGGCCCTTGGGCAAAAAACTTCTGTTCAGGGTCAGATTTCCGTTGCCGTCGTTGATCAGGAACGCGTTAAGGAAATCGATTAAGAATGCGTCGGTATCTCCGTCCCCATCTACGTCCCCTGTGGCCACGCCATGATGGAATCCTATGACGTGCTCCAATCCCTTTGCTTTCTCCAGCCTGCCGTCAGCCGTCGACAAGTACAATAACAAGGGAGCACCGGGATAGGGAGGCGCGTCATAGCCATGATCCGCGACGATCACGTCCGCCCGATCATCGCCATTGAAATCGGCTGCGACAACTTTACGGGGGTTGATACCGCCAAACGTTGCTTCTACCAGCCTACTGTCGTCACGATGGTAGGCTCCCTCGCCCTTGCCCAGCCACATCTCGACGTGGTAACGCTCGTTTGAACGTCCGCTTGCATGTCCGGCGACCCTGAACAGATCCAGAACGCCATCGCCGTCGAAGTCTGCGTGTGCTTGGTTGAAGAAAAGACCATCCACAGCCATGTCGCTGTAATCCAGCTTGCGAATTCCTTCATAGCCTGTTGAGGCCACGTCCCTGTCGAAAATCGGTTCCAGACGGGTAGCCGAATCGGCTGAGCCGGTCGTGACGGTGCACTTCACGATCTGACCGCCGCAGAGGTGCTCGCTCGATTGCTTCCAGGCATTGAATCTGTAGCCCACCGCGTGCCAGGGAATGAATACTTCATGGAACTCGTCATCGATAGGGATTTCGCAGGTCTCTCCGGACTCGCACAGATGGTTATTTGAGAGGGTACGGACACTGCCGCCCTCTGGTACGGTAACTACCAGCAGCTTAGCGTCCGTCTGCGGAGATGGGCTCGGTTGGACTGCCGGGATCCCCGGTCGGGGCATTGCCACTCCCAACAACGCAAACACCACAACCAAGGCCTTCCAAGGAGCGGCCTGCATTACGATCTCCTTTCTGCCGAGCTGTTTTCAGGGCCGAAGTGGGGTAGTCCCCGGATATTCCATGCGATTGGAATGCGATTGGTGGTGGACCGAGCACTAAAGGTGAGAACTGTATCAGAGGTCACACGGAAATCCGCTCCAGAATAGCCCACGTAACCCACCACCGGTCTTTGATCTGGGTGGTCCTGGGGCTGGCGCGGCCGGTCAGTTGCTGCAAGTCCTCCAGGGGCGCGTCCTGGGAGAGCAGGTCGGTCACGACCGGGATGCGGAAGCTATGGGGGCTGAAGGTCGGGGGCAGACCGGCATCCTTTAGCCGCCGCTTGAGCATGAAGCCCATGGAGTTGGCCGACAGGAGACCGCTGGATAGCACCTTCAGGTTCCCATGCGCCGAGCGGAATAAGGGGGATACCTTCGGATCCACCGCCCCCCGGCCGCCGCGAGACATACCCCAATCCAGTGGTCGAGGTTACTGAAATAGCGACAGAAAACATACTCTATCGATATATACCCCAGGCTGGGCTTTCCATGGGATGGTCCGAGTTTACGTGCCTTCCCGGCATCAGCAATGGGAACAATGGTACTCAAACGCCGGGAGCTTACAGCGTATTCAGGTGAAGCCCAGTCGCCGCGTCCACGAAGACCGTGCGCTTGGCGGAGCCGCGGGTTTCACCCCAGATCACGCGCCAGACGGGGTGGGTGTATCGGGGGGTGGATTCCAGCAGGAAGTGGATGGGGAGATCGGGGTTTTTCTTGAGAAAGGCCGCGCTCTTTTCCGCCGCCTTGTCGTAGGCCTTGGTCGAGTCGATCTTGAAGAGCTGAATGATGAAGGGTCGGGCCTGTCCTCTTCCCGACCAGGCTTCCGGTATGCCGGCTCGGACCCCCTTGCGGATGCTGGTGCCGGATTTGACCACCGAGTAGGTGTAGGTGACGGACTTTCGCTTTTGGGGGGACACGAAGGTGGCCTGCCATACGGCGTACCTTCCGGCCTTGCCGGGGACCTCCTTGAGATCGAAGCTCGACAGGCGCAGCGGCAGCGAATCGGCGGACCAGTGCCGGGCTTGAACGTAGAGCCGGTGGAAGGCCGTATGGGCCGCGACCGGCGAGGGAGGCTTGGGCGGTTCGGGATCAGGCTCCGGCTCGGGAGCCGGCGCGCAGGAGACGGCCAGCAGGCCGAACAGAATCCCGGCCAGGGCCGTCAGGATCGGAGCATGGAATCTATGGTTGTTCACCGGGTTTCGGGGCTGAGATGGGAACCGCTGCGCCCTCTGCTGGCGCCGTCGAAGCCTACAGCTTACCGAATGACCCGCCGGAAAACCAGCCCTTGACTTCAGGTAGCGGCTCAGAAGCCAAGCCGAATGCGGCCGCTCCACATGCGAGGATGGCCGAAGTGGGTCCCGCTGAAGGGGTTGCCGAAATTGTAGGCGAAGCGCCGGTTGGCCAGGTTGCGGACATCGAACTGGGTCCGGAGGGTGATGCGCCTGTCCGAGAAGAAATCTTTCCCCAGTGAGAAGTCGAACAGGGCCCTGGGCTTGACGCGCGCGCGGTCGAAGTCGACCAGCTCGGCCCCCGGCCGCTCCCGCAGCTCGTCCAGCTCGTCCAGTTCCACTTCCAGGGGCGGCCCGCTTTCGTAGCGCCCCGACAGCCCGGCCCAGAATCCGGAGGGATGCTCGTAAATCATCCCGAACCCGCCGGTATTTCTTTGATCGTGGTCGGGGTTGAACTTGGTCCCGGGCCCGATCTCGATCACTTCTTCCTCCAGGAACAGTCCTCCGTTGATCGGCCCCACCTGAAAGACTCGTGCGTTGGCATAGCTCAGGTATCCGGACCAGCCCCTTCGCTGTGGAAAATCGATGCGGGCCTCCAGTCCCTGGGCCTTCCCCTTGGCCACCGAGTTGGGAAAGATGACGGTGGTTCCCAGAAACACGTTGGGATCGGCATAGTTTCTCACCAGTCTCCACCAGTAGGCGGCATTGAGTTGAAACCAGTCGCCGAAGGGCTGGCCGAACCCTGCCTCGAACGCGTGCTGTCTCTCGGGCGCCACCCGCGCGCCGCCCATGCCCTCGGGCGTTGCGAACGGAGAGAGCCGCCGGGCCTGCTCGGAGGAGGAGAGCAGCAGATTCTCGATCTGAGGCGGCATGAAAAGCCGGTTGTAGGAAGCCCGCAGGACGGTCTGGCTGTAGGGCACCAGCAAGGCGGCGCCGGCACGCGGGCTGACCTGGGTGGCCGAAACCATGACAGCGGTGTGGTCGAGGCGGACGCCCGCGTTGATGGTCAGGTTCCTGCCCAGCGAAAAGGTGTCTTGCAGAAAAGCGGACCCCTGTCCCCGCACCGCCTCTTCCTGGAAGAGAAAGGGATTCTCGCGATCGAACTCGAGCGCCAGGTCGCTCAAGTCCACTTCTTCGCCGAATTCCTCGTCGGTCACGAAAAAGGAGAAGAACTCCCGGGGGGTGACCCGTTGGGCGTCGGCCCCCGCCTTGAGGGTGTGACCTCCTACCCAGTGAGTCAGATTCACCAGAATACCCGAGCGCAGGTGGCGGCGAAGCTGAGAGGCCGAGACCGGCAGGTCGTTGGCGCTCGGGATCAGCTCGGACCGGAAGTAGCGCCGATACCCTCCCAGGTTGGTGGTCGTAGAAGGCGACCAGTTTCGTTGCCAGACAAATGACTGGTGGTTGTCGTCCAGTCGCTGGTGCTGGCGCTGTCCGGCCTGTTCCTGTGCCCGGGTGTTGGTGACCCGAAAGCGGCTTCCGTGACCCGACAGGTTTGCGACCAGAATGTCGCGGTCCGAGGGATGCCAGTCGAGGCGGGAGTCGAATCGCTGAGCCCATCCCCGGTTGTTGAAGTTGCCGGGGTCCACCGGATCGAGGTAGCGCCGGCCGGACCCGGCCAGGGAGTGAGCCAGGAAAAAACCCAGTTGGCTGCCGAGACCTCCGGCCAGGGTGTAGCCGGCCTGGCCGCTCTGAAAGTTGCCGCCGGCCAGAGTGACGGAACCGCCCAGCGGCCGGTCGATCCCCGACTTGGGGGTGAGGTGGACCACGGCCCCGGAGGCGTTTCCGTACTCCACCGGCAAATGGCCGTTGATGACCTGCAGGGACTGGATCATCTCCGTCTGGGGCGAGCCGGCAAACAGGCGGTCGGTGCGGTCGGTCAACGGGATCCCGTCGATCAGAAAAAGGAATCCGTCGTCCACCCCCCTCACGTGCAGCAGGCCGTTGTCTTCACTGATCCACCCGGCAACCGTGGCGATGACCTCCTGCAGTCCCGCTGAGGGCTGGGCTCCCGGCTGCCGCTCGATAAAGGACTGGTCCAGGTCGGATTCCAGGCCTTGCGTGTCGGATTCCACCAGCGCCTCCACCCGGATGGTCTCGGTGGGTGTGGTCAGGCTGAGCGCAACCTCTACCTGCACGGGGAGGTTGGAGCGGACGCGCACCGGGCCGTTCCAGGGCTGAAATCCGGCGGCCTTGACCCGCAGCAGATAAGGGTCGAAGGGGAGGTTGTTGAAGTGAAAGCTGCCGCCTGTTCCGGAGGAGGTCTCACGGTAAAACCCGGTGGTGCGGTTGCCGAGCTGGACCAGGGCCCCGGAGACGGCTGCTCCGGTGGGGTCGAGGACCGTTCCCCGTACGGTGCCGACCCGGATCTGGGCAGCCAGCGACGGGCCCAGCATGAGGACAACCAATACCAAAATTGCTATACGGGAAACTATTTTCGGCCGAACCATGGCGACCTCTCGGTAACCCGGGAAACGCCAACCGGAACCCCTACCCGGACACTTACCATTTTTTGGTCACACCCACAAAGACATTGCGTCCCCTCTCCGGAATTCTCTCACGGGCGAAGGGATTCAGGGAATTCAGGTGTTCGAAGTAGAACTTGTCGCCGAGATTCTCAACCCCGGCTTCCAAGGAAAGGCGCTTGGGGAGCTGCATCCCCCCTCGCAGGCTGAGGGTGGTGAATCCGGGGGAGGGCGTCTCCAGCCGGGAGGCCGCCACCCGGTCCTGTGGTCCGACGTTGCGCATTTCGAATTCTGCAAAGAAGGGAGCCGAGCGGCCCGTGTAACGCAGCCGGGAACGCACTTCAAAGGGCGGAATGCCGAGGACGGGCTCGTTGACGCCGATGGCTGCCAGGGATTGCTCGATGTCGTCGGCCAGGGTGTAAGCGCCTTGAATTCCGAACTCCAATCCGTCCGTTATGGGGGCGCGAAAGGAAATGTCCAAGCCCCTGAAGTCGGCATGGTCACCATTGAGATTGCGAAAGACCTGCGGCGGGCTCAGGGGCAGCCGCCTGCGGATTCCGGGAGCCGCAGCCACCGTGATGAAATCCTGGATTCGACGATAGAATCCTCCTCCTCGCAGGCGCATTCCCGCCCAACGGAGCTCCAGTCCCAGGTCCGCCTGATAGCTGGTTTCCGGTTCGATGCCGGGAGCCCCCATGAATTCGGCCGCCACCTGAAACTTGGTGCTGGGGAAGCGGTCGGAGTAGCGCTCCAGCACATTGGCCGTGCGTACCACCCGGCCCAATCCTCCCGATACCGTCGCCGCCTTGGTCAGATTTCTCCGGGCGGTGAGGCTCCAACTGGTGTTGAACTCCTTCCGGTCCATGGACCCTGAGGTGTTGGCCCTGAAAAAATCCGATGGCTGGGCGGCCTCGGCCTGGACGGCGTCGAATCGAAGGGCAGCCGCCATTCCCCAGTTCTCGCCCGCCTTGGAGGAGGTGAGGTAGAACCCCTGGTCGCGGATACGCGCGTCAGGCCAGACATTGTCCCGAAAAAGGAGCCGGTCGTTGCTGCGCCGGGAGATGAATCGGGTCGCCTGCTGGGCCAGGTCGTAGAAGTCGAATCCGGTTTGAATGGCCCATCCGGAACGGGGCTGGAAGCTGATCCGTCCCGCCCCTCCCAGCGTGTCCGATTCCGTTGGCAGCGAGACCGTCAGCCCGAAGGGAGGCACTCTCCCGGGCCTGTCCATGGCCGTAGGCTTGCCGTCGTTGTTCATGCGATGGCTCTTCTTGCTCAGGTAGAGCCTGAAGGCAGCGCTCTGAATGGAGGGGACCGGCTCTTTCAGGTAGTAGGCGCCGTTCCAGGACCGAGTGATGAAGTGGTTGGCGTCGAGCAGCCGCCCGGGGTAGTCCAGGTCCTGTTGGGTGTCGAGGCCCGAGTCGAGGGTGAGTTCCTGGTTGGAGGTCGGGTTCAAGCGCAGTTTTCCGCCGAGCTGATATTCTCCGAACCGGCCCGGAACGGTTGGACCGGCGCCGCTTTGGGACCCGGCGCGATAGTTTCCTCCCTTGCCTCCGGAGGCTCTCACGCTGATGCCGGCTCTCCGCCCGGCGGCGAAGAATCGGGTATGGCCCCAGCGGTTGGCGCCGTTCAAGGAATATCCGGAGGAGACGGAACCGCCGAAAGTCATCTTGTCTTGCACGGGCACGGGATCGGTCTTCACCAGGACTGCGGCCAGGCCGCCGGCGCACTCGCTCAGAGCGTAAGGGCCCTTGATCACCTCCAGGCTGCTGACCCGGGCCGGATTTACATGGCTGATCTCGGAATCCATCCTGGCAGGTCCTGCGGCAAAGGCACGGGAGCCGTCAACCACCATGGCTACCTGGTATTCCCGGAGTCCCTGGACCACCGGTTCCAGGTTGGTGCCGCCCCGTCGAACGGCCAGGACGCCGGGAACTTCCTTGAGTCGTTCGGCCAGATCCCGAGGCGGGCCTGACTGCAGTCGGCCGGCCGAGACCTCCTCTATGGCGATTTGAGCCGGCGCACTGGCCAGCACCTCGATTTCAGTGGCCACCGAACCCAACTGCAGCTCAATCGCCAGTTCCGCCGTCTCGCCCGCCTGGAGGGCCAGTTCTCGCCGGTGCGGCGCGAAGCCTGGAGCTGCAACCGATAGGAGATAAGACCCGCTGGGGACGTTGAGGGTCATGCTTCCGGCGCTCCGGGTGTGCCCGCTGGCTGTCTGATGGCCGGAGGGCAAAGCCAGCGAGACGGTGGCCCCGGAGATGGGTAGGCCCGACGGGTCCTGCACCCGAACGGTGATCGTTCCCTCCTGAGAAAAGAGGTTTCCACAAAAGAGCGTAAGGATACCCAGAAGGGACAGGCAGGGTGTACTCGTCTTCATTTGATCCTCCGCGGTGGACCAAGCAAGTGCTGGAAGGTCTGGTATGGGACGGTCCGGTGTCTGCGTGCGCCTGGCAAGGCGAGGCAGGGTCCATCGCTGTCCGAAGCCTAATGCGGACGCACTGGGACCTCTCCAGGCGCAGAAACCGGGTCGGAGATGGGGCTACGTCAGGAATATCGCGGCGGGTGAAACGGGGATGGGTGGTGCCCCCGGGGAAGTCGAGGTTTCTGCAGAGGGATGCGGTTGCCGGCGGCCCTGGTGAGAACGGAGAAAACTGCCTTCTCCTGGGCCGGCCAGCCGCTCTGTTCACGTACCGTCAGGAAGCCGGCCTCCGGTCGTTGACATCCTGCCGACCAGGCGCACGACTTTCCCGGAAACTCCATGTTGGGGAGGGAAGGAAGGTGGCACCGATTCGTCCTGACCGGCCGGGCCTGGCGGGATTTCTCGGGGCAGCAGCAGCGTTTTTTTCCCATGGCGCACTGGCTGGGGTGCGAGGCCGAGGCGGCGCCTGGCCCCGTTACCGGCTGCAAGAGCCAATAAACGGGTAACGTGCCCGGACCCAACGACACCAGGGCCACCAGCACCGCCACCTTTTTCCAAACGGGTCTACTCATGACCAGGGCAGGGATGTGGATTCAAATGGAAAAGCGCTCGAATGCCCCTCGGTGGTGTCTGCGAAGGGGTGGAAGCCACCGGTACATCAGCTCGTGGGCTTGTAGCGTTCCACCTTTTCGAAGGCGTCGGCAATGATGCGGGTGTCGAGACTGTCGACGGCGAAGGCTCCCGCCTGGGAGAGGTAGCGCCAGGTGACGTCGAAGTCCTGCTGGCTGAGGACCGGGTAGTTCCGTTCCAGGCCATCGAAAAAGGCGGTGAAGGCAACGCTCACGAAGAAATCCACGGCCGCCACCCGGCTGCTCTCCAGCTTGACGGCATTCCAGACATAACCGCTGGAGCTGTTGGCGTCCGTTTCCTCGGAGATGGGTTCGAGATCCTCGACCTTGACGCTGTAGCCGTCGAGTTGAGCGCCTTCCTTGAGACCGTAGGTTTTCCAGCAGTGCCCGCAG
>JAPVWS010000145.1 GCA_027493295.1 Candidatus Versatilivorator vitaminiformans
AAGAGGTCCATGGACATGAAGACGCCCAGCATGCCGGTCTGGAGCATCAACATGAAGATGTAATACTCCTTGACCCTTTCCTGAATCGCATTCCAAGAAGAGAGAATGGACAGGAATCCCAGCCCCGTGGTCAGCACAATCAGCAACAGGCTGATGCCGTCGATGCCGAAGTGATACTCCACGCCGATGGAGGGAATCCATGAGGCCCGCTCCACGAACTGCAGCCCTTCAGCTTCCGTATCGAACCCGGTGATCAGGGGAATGGATACCAGAAATCCGATGGCGGCCACAATGTTGGCAAACCAGCGGATGACCTGGGTCTTTTCCCTGTTCACCAACAGCAACAGCAGGGCGCCCAGCAGCGGCGTGTAGGCGACAATGGACAAGAGATGGTTTTCGAACATGTATCAAGCTCCCGATCGTATGTCTGCGATGACCCTGCCGGCCGGGCTCGCCAACCCGGTCACGATTCCTGCCAACGCCCTGGGGTTCATGTCAGCATGAAATAGCCGACGATCACAAGTATGCCGCCGATGGTCAGTGCCGCATAGGTCTGTATGACGCCGGTCTGGATTCGCCGCAGGGGAAAACTCAGGTAGTAGATGAGGTCTGAGCGCCGAACCGCCAGATCGACAATCCAATAGTCGAAGAAGCCGGAAACCGAGGCCGTCAGCCGGGTCAACCAGGCCGAGCCGTTCACTGCCCCGTCGACCACCCTGTTGTCGAACCCCGCCAAACGGTTGGCCAAGTCCTTGGTCCGATTGACAAAGAGCAGGTCGTAGAGTTCGTCCACCCAGTACTTGTTGAGCAAGGTCGTGTAGATGTGCTTGAAGCGGGACATCATCTGTTCCGGGAGCGCCGGGTGGGTCAGGTAGAAGCGTCGCGCAAGCCACAGACCGAACAGTGCGATGGCCACTGACAGCGCCATCAGTCCCCACTCCAGGCCTTCGGAGGCGTGTCCTGCCTCCACCGCGGCCGGATGAGCCAGGACCGGAGACAGAAAATGCTCGAAGTACTGGGGCAGGTGGTGGAGATACTGCCCAATCAGGTGAGGAATGCCGACCCAACCCGAGACCACCGCACCGACTGCCAGCACCGCGAGGGGGACTGTCATGACCTTGGGAGACTCATGAACGTGGGAATCTACCTCCTGGGACATCCGGGACTTGCCCAAAAAGGTCAGGAATATCATTCGGAACATGTAAAAAGAGGTCATTCCCGCCGCCAACACTCCAACCGCCCACAACAGCACGTGCCCGTGTGAACTGGAGAAGGCGCGCCAAAGGATTTCGTCCTTGCTGAAAAAGCCCGCCAGGGGTGGGAAGCCCGCTATGGCCACTGTTCCTACCATCATGGTCCAGAACGTGACCGGGATGCGCGTCCTGAGTCCGCCCATCCGGCGCATGTCCTGTTCCCCGCTCAAGGCATGAATCACGCTTCCGGCTCCCAGAAACAGCAGCGCCTTGAAGAAAGCGTGAGTCATCAGGTGGAACACTCCGGCGCCGAAGGCTCCAACACCGCAGGCCAGAAACATATAGCCCAGCTGACTCACGGTGGAGTAGGCCAGAACCCGCTTGATGTCATTTTGGACCAGCCCGATCGAGGCGGCAAAAATAGCGGTGAACGCTCCCACCACGGCTACCAGCAGCATGGCGTCGGGAGACAAGACGAAAAGCGCGCTGCAGCGGGCCACCATGTAGACGCCGGCGGTCACCATGGTTGCGGCGTGAATCAGGGCGCTTACGGGAGTGGGGCCCTCCATGGCGTCCGGCAGCCAGACGTAGAGCGGGACCTGGGCCGACTTGCCCATGGCGCCCACGAACAGCAGGATGCAGATCGCAGTGATGGTGGCGTCGCCGCTGGCGAGCATTCCGGCCTGAGCTTGGGTTTCGACCAGCCCGAAGACCCCGGTGAAGTCCAGCGTTCCAAAGGCAGTGAAGATCAGGAATATTCCCAGCATGAAGCCGAAGTCCCCGATCCGATTGACGATAAAGGCCTTCTTGCCGGCGTCGGCGGCGCTCTTCCTCTCGAAGTAGAAGCCGATCAGCAAGTAGGAACAGAGACCGACTCCCTCCCAACCCACGAACATGAGCACGAAGTTATTGGCCAGAACCAGCGTCAACATCGAAAACATGAAGAGGTTCATGTAGGTGAAGAAGCGGCCATAGCCTTCTTCGTGGGCCATGTATCCGATGGAATAGATGTGGATCAGGAATCCTACGCCGGTGACGACCAGGATCATCACGGCCGACAACGGATCCAGTTGATAGCCCCACTGCACCAGAAACTGCGAGATGGCCCCTGAGCTCAGTTCTCCAGCTCCGGCAGAAATCCAGGTAAACAGCTCCTGCTCCACCAGGCGCTGCCCTTCCGGTCTGCCCAAAAGTTGGTAAAAAGCGCCCAGCGACAGCAGGAAAGAGATTCCCACCGCCCCGCAGGCTACCGTGCTGATGCACGCTTTGGAGCACCGTCGACCCAGCAGGCCGTTAACAAGCGCTCCGGCCGCAGGAAACAACGGTATCAGCGCGAGCATCTCCAGAAAATTCATGAAATGACCTTGGTGGTGTTGCAGGAGGCCCGAATCGAAAAGACCTCAGATGGAACCATGGAGAAGGACACGGAACAGCCGTTGGCCGGTTCTGGAAGTGTCAGGCTGGGAATGGCTACCGTCGATTGCGCAACGCTCGAAAACCTCAAGGAACACGCATTCGCCGGACCCTGTAGGTAAGCCGCAGGATTTTTAGCACAAGTCCTTTTTTGAAGTCAATGACCAATGATTCCCGGAGAGGGTTGTGCGGCCCAAAAACAGGCTCGCCGTGCATCCTGATGGCTACGGTTTTCAAGCGTATGCGTCCCGGCTTCCGCTCGCGACACTGGTTCGAAGGATTGGCGAGTGGCTATAAAAAGGGAACTCGAGAAAAGATCCTAATTCCTCGAATGCCATGATTTCGAGATCCGCAACCGACCATGGCCTCGCTTGACGATTGCCCCCCCAGCCAATAGACTTGAATCAGTAAACCCCCACAGACGTTTCCCAAAGGAGGCATCATGAGACGCATCGATTTGCGCACAGCCGTGATCGTGCTGATTCTGGCCAACCTCCCGACCTGGATCGTTATTTTCTTCACGGTCGACCAGGCCAAGACGGCTATCGAGGAAGAAGTAGCCGCCAACTTCAGGGCGATTGCCGGAAACAACGCAGCCACCATGAGCTATGCCGTCAACAACCTGGTCAGAGAAGTGGAAACCTTGGCCGTAAACGCTGCGGTTCGAGATGCCATTGTGGCCGGAAACGCTTCCTATCCGAGATCTCCCGACGCGGTGCGCCGAAAAATCTCGGCCATCGAGCTAGCCTGGTTGGAACCCCAGGGGGAAGCCACGGTTCAACGGATTCTCTCCAACCCTGCCTCCCGATATTTGAGACGTTTCGTGACCATCAATCCGGCCTTTCGGCGCATCACCGTTACCGATCGATTCGGTGGAACGGTGGCGGCCAATGTCAAGCCCATCGACTTCGAGCAGGGAGACGAGCCCTGGTGGCGCCAGAGTTACAAGGATGGCGTCAGCGGCCAGGTGGTCATTGAGGATGTGCGTTTCGATCCCCTGACCGAGATCAACGTACTGCACATCGTCGTCCCCGTGGTGAACAAATCGCCGGAGGAGGTCATCGGGGTCATCGGCGTGGCCGTTGACATCAACGACCTCTTTCTTCTGGTTACGGGAACTCCCATCGGAGCTACCGGAAACATGTCGTTGGCTCGGGAAGACGGCACCATTATCGGCAGCGAAGTGGTGGATTTCCCCCCTGCCGAGTCTGGTGATCCTACCTCCACTGAGAGTGAGACGTCTGGCCACCTGGTGGCCGCTCAATTGAGGGAGGTGCCCTATTTCGATGAAATTCTCAACGCCCTGCGGCAGCCGGGTCAGCCGGATTTCATTGAAGCCACGGCCCTTGGGGGCGGCAGAAAGATGGTGGCCTTCAGGCAGGTGCCCTTGTCATCCGAATACCCCCAAATTCGTTGGATTTCCATTGTCGAACAGGACATGAGCGAAACCCATATCGCCGTCGATACCATGAACCGCCATCTGCTGCTGGCAGCGCTGGGGATCCTGGTCGTAACCATTGGACTGGCCATTTACCTGGCCACCCATGGGAAGATGGAAGTCACCGACATTGCGGAAACGAAGAAAGGTTGACGCCAAGCGCCATCACTCGTCGCCGAACCCGAAGCTGTACACGAACCCAATCAGGAAAACGCTCTGGCTCGTGACCAGATCGTCGGCTCCCGAGACGAAGAAGGGCTGGTCAGACCAGTCGTAGCGGTATTCGAACTTGGTGCTGAAGTTCGGGCGCGCACGATAGTCGGCCGTCAGGGTGATTTCCTTCAGGTCTTGGGAGATCCCGGTAGCAAAGGCATCTTTGTCCGCGAAGTATTCAAAGCGTGGTGAAAAAGCCCACTTCTTGTCGGTAGTGCTGAAACGCACGGCGCCGGCAATGCCCTGCCAGGCCGTTCGCTCGAAATAGGGCAGGTCCTCGGCATCGTATCCATAGTCATAGTTGATCAGCACCTCCACCTGGTCGTTGACGCTGGCGCTGATGACAGTGTCGAAAAGATGCCTCCAGGGGCTGTTGATGCCATCCAGCTCAGGGCCTCCCAGATACCCCTGGCTGATGCTGAAATTGTCGTTTGGCGAAACCGCGATCGACCAGCCGACGCTCTTCCCGGTATTGTTGTCGGTGGAGTTGTTCCAGCCGTTCACAAGATAGAACCCCACGTCCACCGTATCCGAAACCGAATAACTGGTGCGGACTCCGGTGTGGTAGTAGGGCTGGGCGAAGCCGAAGAGAATCGATTGCTGGTATTGAAAGTTGTCGATCGTGTCCAGCACTTCCGCACCCACAAAGGTTCCGAACTTGCCGACATCGACGGTCAAGCCGTCACCGACGGGGGCGATGTAGCTCACGTAGGCCTGTTGAATGTTCTTGATGATTTCCTGCTGGCCGCCAACGGGCTCAAAAGAGTGGTAGGTGTCGGCCGCCGGACCGTAGACCAGATCGATGCGGTAGCCCAGGCTGTTGGTCTCGCCGGCAGGCCGGTCGAAAACTATTTTCGCCAGATCGAACTGAAAGCTGTTGTGTCTGGTATCCAGGCCACGAAGGTCGACAATACCGCTGTCGGGATCGTTTGAGTTATAGCCGTAGTAGGCATCGACATATCCACTGACTTTGGTCGCCTTGAAAAAATCCAGTATGGGCGCCGTGTCGCTGGGTTCCGTCTCAGGAGCCGCCTCGCCGGGTGTGGATTCGGCGGCCGGTTCGGTTTCCTTGGAGGTGGCTTTGCGCGTCCCTTCCAGTTCAGCGATCCGTTCCTCCAGTTTCTTGATTCGATCCAGCAACTCCTCCTGACTGCTGTCCTGTGCAAGGGCCACACCACTCGACAAGCCCGAGGCCAGCAGTCCAGCCATAAGCAACCTGGCCCAATTCTTTTTCATTGCTATCCTTTTCCTTTCCGGTCCCATTAGTCCCTTAGTGCGAAACTCTATAGAGGCCCCAAATAAAAAAAGACGTCCATCGGCACGAGTCCCCGCTCGGATCCAATGGACGTCTCTGTCCAAATCACCACCACCGGGCCACTCCCGTCGGCGGTGGGCGATCTATCCCCCCCGATACGGCTCTGTATCGAAGAAGTGAGCTCATTGTAGAGTTACCGCTCCGATGGTCAAAATCAGTTTTGTTTATGCCAACTATCAATACAGATTATGGATTGCCGGCTCACTCGCGGGTTATCTACCGCGGTCCTCACTGGTTCAACTCGTGACAGAAGTGGCATTCCAGGGAGGCTCCCTGGGACTTGTGGCAATCCATGCAGTGCTCCATTGAAGTCGGGATCTCTTGCTTGAGCCTGTCCCGTAGCTCCACCGCGCCGTGGCAGGTCGTGCAGGTGGCTCCGGAGTCCAGGTGCTCCTTGTGGCTGAAGAAGACGAAATCGGGGATCTTGTAGACCCGGACCCAGGGAATGGTTTCGCCCTTTTGCTCGTACCCCTCCAACAAGACTCCAACAGGAGTGCTTTCTCCCTTGCCTCCACGGTGACAGGAGAGGCAAAGAGCTACGGAAGGAAAGCCTGCACTACCGCCTCTACCCTCCATGGTATGGCAACTGGAGCAATTCAACCCCAGTTGACTATGGCTGCGATGGCTGAAGGGGAGCGGTTGCGGGATCGGCTGCGAATCGTTCCGACTTTGCGACGAAACTTGGTGAGCACCGGAAATCCAGGGGACCGCCGCCAGCAAGGCCAGGCAGACCGTGTGAATCGACGTTCTGGCACCCCACTGTAGTAGACCCTCCGGAATTTTGGGCATGGGGGCGACCGGTCCGACCATTGTTCAAGGCAAGGCGAAGGCTACCAGGGCATCGCCATAGCTGTCGTTGTACTTGTTGCCGCCACCGGCGGCGATGACCACCAGTTGCTTCTTCAAATGGCGCGACCAGAAGGTCATGGGGGTTGCATGCCCGCTGAAATCCAGCCGGGTAACCCAAAGCTGGCGGCCTGTTTCGGAGTGGAAGGCCCGAAAGCGGCGGTCATTGGTGGCTGCAATAAACACCAGGCCGCCGGCTGTCACGATGGAGCCACCCAGGTTGGGTGAGCCTGTTCCGGTGATCCCGCGAGCTGCCAGTTTTTCCACCAGGCCGAGCGGCACCTGCCAGCGCAAGCTTCCCCGGTTCAGGTCGATAGCCGTCAGGGTGCCCCAGGGAGGAACCTGACAGGGCAGCCGCCTGGAATCCCAGAAACGACCCTGCCGAATCCCCCGGGCCATGTAGGGCAGTCGACTCCCTGCCCGCCCTTCCACCATCTTTACCACCTGGCCCACGTCCATGGAGTTGACGAACAACAAGTTCAAGGTGGGATCGTAGGATGCCCCGCCCCAATTGGGTCCGCCGTTGGTGCCCGGAAACAGCACCGTGTACTCCAGGCCTGGCGGTTGATACATCTTGCCCAGGTTTGCATTCTCCAGAATTGTCCGGCACTCGGCCTCCGTTTCGGGATCCAGCCGATTGATTTCTTCGGGCGTCATTCCTTGACGGGCAATGGCCGGAGGCTTGAGCGGCACCGGTTGGGTCGGCCAGGCTTCCTCCCCGGGAACCGGGCTGGGGGGAACGGGCCGCTCTTCAATCGGGAACAGGGGTTTTCCCGTCACCCGATCGAACAGGAAGACGTACCCCATCTTGGTGATTTGGGCCACCGCAGGCACGATTGTTCCCTGGCGGCGCACGTCAACCAGATTGGGTTGCGCCGGCAGGTCCCAGTCCCAGAGGTCATGATGAGTGATCTGGTAGTGCCACAGACGCCGCCCGGTGCGAACGTCCAGGGCTACCAGGCAATCCCCGAACCAGTTCTTCCCCTTGCGCCCGCCGCCGTATCGGTCCGGGGAGGGAGAGCTCACCGGGAGATAGAGGATGCCTCGTTCGGCATCGCAACTCATGGGAGCCCAGACGTTGGTCCCTCCCCGGCCTTTCCAGGACTCTCCTTCCCAGGTGTCGTTCCCCACCTCGCCAGGTCCGGGTACCGTGTTGAACCGCCAGACCAGTCGCCCCGTATCGGCATCGAAGGCGCGGACGTCTCCATCGGGGCCCTCGGGCAGACCGTCCGACACCACCGAGCCCACAATTACCAGGTTCTCAAAGATCAATGGTGGTGAACTCACTCCGTAGATGCGCTTCGGAAAGCGGTCGGCCATGCCTGCTCTAAGATTCAGGACACCGCCGCTGCCGAAACTCGCGACCGGCCGCCCGGTGCGGGCATTCAAGCCAAACAGCCGCCCGTCCAAAGTTCCCCAATAGAGCCGTTTCTGCTTGCCCCGGCGCCAAAAGGCCGGGCCGCGATTGATGAACAGGTTGTAGGGCCGATGCTTGTCGAGCTTGGGGTCGAAGGCCCAAAGCTCCTTACCCGTCGCCGAGTCCAGAGCGACCGCACGGCCAAAGGGGGTGGTCAGGTAAAGGACTCCGTCCACCTCCAGGGGTGTGCATTCAAAGGCAGACCGCACCGGATACTTCGATCCATCGCTGACGTCGCCGGTATGGTAGGTCCACGCGACTTTCAGTTGCGCGACGTTGTTCCGGTTGATCTGGTCCAGGGCCGAATATTTCCGTGCGGCCAGATCCCCCCCGTAGTGTGGCCATTCCTGAGGAAGGATTTTCACGGTGGCTGCCGGCAGACTGAGCAGCAACACCGGCAAGCCCCATCGCAGCCACGCAACGAGGCGCAGATATCTCAAGGGAAGCTTCATGACGAAGGGACCAGGAGCTCGAGAATCCACGGATTGGCGGCTGGAATCGGAGGAGAAGGAGATAATGGGGACCTATGCGGTTTTTCGGACCGGCCGGGGAGAGGTGTCTCTCGGAAAATCCGCGGCATCCTGGGAAGGAACCTCAAGCGGCAGGTAGTTCCGTTCGGCTTTGCGGATGGCCTGGTAGCGCTCATAGACTCGACGAGACGATTCCAGCCCCAACGCCGATTTCCAACTGCTGCCCCGGAAGGTATGGGTCAGCATCTTGTGCCCCTGCCGAAACACGAATCCGGGACTATGCCACAGCGCCGCAGGGAAATGCCGTGTCTTGATCCAGCGCTCGGCCTGCCATCGCAGAAACTCGATTTCCTGAGCCGAAAGGTGCTCGGTTTTCACCACGGCGGTGGTGCCGTCATATTCCTCCAAGGCTTCGTTGATGATCAGATTGCGGGCGCGGAAATCCAGGGTCATGGGAGTACCCGGATAGGGCGTGGGGTGTTGAATATAGGGCCAGTCGATATACTTTTTGGCAAACTCCAGGTTGGTCAGGATGGATTCCCGGGTATCGTCCGGATTTCCGACAATCAGTCCGCCGACCACGTAGATCCCGTTCCGATGGAGATACTCGATCGCCCGAATGGAGGCATTGCCTACCGAGCGTCCATTCTGGCGCTCCTGGTTCTTGGAGCTGGCCCGCAGGAATTTCAGATCTTCTTCCAGGATATTTTCTATCCCCAGGAACACGTAGCGGAATCCGGCGTGGCGCATGAGCGGGGCCAGACGTTCCCCGTGGTTGGCCAGAGCCGAGGTCATGCCTTGAAGAATGTAGTCGACGTCGTTCAGACCCGCGTCGATGATCGCTTGGCAAAAGGCTTCAAAGCGGTGCACGTTCAGGGTGATGTTGTCGTCCACCAGGAAAACGGCCCGGGCCCCCCGCCGGTAGGCATCACGGATGTCCTCGATGACCCGCTCGATATGGTAGGTGTGGAAGTTTCGTCCCCGCATTTCGATGATTGAGCAAAAGCTGCAATCATAGGTGCAGCCGCGTGAGGTCTCTACAACGTCAACCGGCCTTCCCAGCAAAGTGTAGCCCTGCAGAACCCGGGAATCTCTGCGCGGCAGCTTGACCTCCTCGCCAGTCAGTGAGCTTACCGGGCGCTCCGGGTTATGGTGAAATCGGTCTCCCCGGCGATACGACAAGCCGGTGATGGCAGAGTAATCCTTGCCGTTTTCCAGGGCTCGCAGCAGCTCCCGAAAGGTCTTCTCTCCTTCACCGCGAACGATAAAGTCAGGCCTTCCGGGCGCAGCACGGGTGTAGGCAAGCCGGTCCAGGCTGGGGTCGTACCCGCCTACCACGATGTGGGCATCGGGCTTGATCCGGCGCACCAGGCTGATGATCTTTTGGGCAGTATGGCGCTGGAAGGTCATCACCGATAGTCCCACCACATCCGGCTGATACTCCTGAACCAGGCGAATCACGGTTTGACGAACCTGAGATTGCACCAGAATCAGATCAGCGACGGACACGCGATGATGTGGATCGACGTTGCCTGCAAGCGACGTCAGGGCGCCATTGGGCATGCGAATGGCCACGGTGGGCATGTGCTCGAACGAGTCTGGCATCGAAAAGAGCAGAATATTCACCGGTACCTCCTGCGGAATCACTGCTGGTCGGCAGCATCCGGGACGTTCAGGTCACCACAATCTAGTAGATGAAATCTGCCTCGAAGCCGTGGGCCGAACTGGCTTGGCGTGTCTGTTCCGGGGGAGGAGCGAGCGCGGCCAACTGTTGCTGCCACTTCAGCTTGACTTGTCGAAACGCACTCCGGTATTCGGGCTTCAGCGGCTTTGAAGGCTTCATCTTGAGAGTGAGCGGATTTACAAAGACACCGTTTCGGCGCACTCGGTAGTCGAGGTGGGGACCGGTGGACAATCCGGTCGACCCCACGTAGCCAATTACCTGGCCCTGCATGACTTTCGAACCCCTCCGCAATCCTCGGGCAAAGCGCGACAAGTGGGCGTAGTAGGTGGTAAACCCGTTGCCGTGCTTGATTTCAATCAGGTTGCCGTAACCGCCCTTCCATCCGCGAAACCGTACTCGGCCGTTACCGGCAGCCACAACCCGAGTTCCTGTTGGCGCCGCGTAATCCACTCCGAGGTGCGGCCGTCGTTTGCCCAGGACGGGATGGAGTCTTCTGTAGGAGAATCGCGAGCTGATGCGGGAAAACTTCACCGGCGATCGCAGAAAGTCCCGCTTGAGCGATCGCCCGAGATGGTCAAAATAGCCCACCTCGCCCTCAGGATCTTCGAAGCGGTATCCGGTATAGCGTTTCCCCGCGTTGTGGAATTCCACGGCCAGAATGTCGCCATATCGGACCATCCGGTCTTCCAGATAGAGCTTTTCGACCATCAAGCGAAAATGGTCCCCTCTTTGGATCTCGGTGTTGAAGTCGATGTCCCAGGAAAAGATTTCGGCCATGTCCAGCGCCAACTGATCCTTTTCCTGCAGGTCGGAAAGCGTGCCGAACAAGGAGGATTCAATGGTTCCTGCCACCGGCAGTTCGCGCTTTTCGTACTCGATGGGAATCAATTGAGCCCGAAAGCCGTCGCCGGTGCGTTTCAACTGCAGATACTTATAGGCGTCCACCTGGTAGCGGAATGCGTTCAGCCTGCCGTCAGCCAGCCGTTCCAACTCGAATCGATTCCCGGCCCTGATTCTGGCCAGGTTGTAGACCGGCCGGCTCGTGCGCGTCAGCCGGTAAACGGTCTCAGGGGAAAAACCGTGGGCACCCATCAGTTGGCCGAAGGTGGCGTTTCTCGCGACTTTCCCCTCAATCACCCTCAGTTGAGGCGGCGGTGGCGGATGCTCGGTGGCAGGAGGGATCCGGTGGTCCGATGGCTGCATGGGTGCCGCCGAGGGATCATCAGGCAGCAGCCACAGCCATGCCAGGGACAGCCCCAGGATTGCGCTGACCATGACTACGGACTCGAGCCGTTCGTTCAGCCTGGAAGCGAGACCCTGAGGTCGCTGCTGCGCCATGGCGCCACCCAAGGGGAAAATTCGGACCCGATTCAGTTTTCTTGAAACGCCAGGAAAACAATCTAAGCTAACAGATCGTCCCGACGCATTCAAGCAAAAGGAAGGCTAGATATACTGGCTGTGTTCCTTGAGCAGGCACCGATCCATGACCACCGTCAATCCGGCGTTCTCGGCCTTCCGGGCTGCCTGTCCGTCAACGACACCCTCCTGCATCCAAATGGCTCCGACACCGATCTGCATGGTCTGGGCCACCACCAGGGGAACGGCATCCGAACGACGGAAAACATTCACCAGATCGATGGAAGTGGAAGCAGGGATGTCGAGCAGGCTGGGGTAGCAGAACTCCCCCAGGACCGCCTCGTGGTTGGGGTTCACGGGAACGATTCGGTAGCCCTGAGTCTGCATGTAGCGAGCCACCGCATTGCTGGGCCTGCTTGGATTGGCGGAAAGTCCGACCACGGCAATGGTCCTGGAACATTCGAGCAGGCGCTTGATTTCCGTAGGGTCGTTCATGGGACCACCGCTTGGGACAAGCCCGTGTTTCTCACCGGTTTGGCAGTTCAGAACACCAGAACATGTGTCTCTGCGGGCCGCTCCGGGTGAAGACTCGGATCGATTCCGTCTCTCCGGTTCCAACTTGAGCCGCCCATTCTCACGCTTCCTTGCGTGTATCCGACTTCGCATCCAGAAAGCGCATCACTTCCTGGCGGCTCAAGTGGCGGTACTCCCCCGGTTTCAGCCGGGCGTCCTTCAAATATCCGATCTGGATGCGTCGTAACTTGATCACAGAGTGTCCGACACGGTCAAACATTTTACGGATCTGGTTGTTCCTGCCCTCTATCAACGTAATCCTCAACCAACAGTTGTCGCCCTGCTTCACCACGGCGATCTTGCAAGGCGCCAGCTTTCTTTCGTCCAGGGAGAGTCCTTTCGAGATCCTTGCCAGAATCGCACGACTGGGAGTCCCTCGCACTTTGGCCACATAGGTCTTGGGACAATGAGATCCGGCTGAGGCGATCCGGTTGGCAAATTCGCCGTCATTGGTCAAGAGCAATAGTCCTTCAGTGTTGAAATCCAGACGGCCGACCGAGTTCACTCCCGGTGGACACCCCCGAATCAACTGGCCCACCAGTGGCCTGCCGGCCGGGTCCGAAAGGGTGCACAAATACCCTCGCGGCTTGTTTAGCAGCAGATAGGTCCGCCGCCCGTGCGGACGAATACGGTTCCCGTCGACTCGAACATGGTCACGGGAAATATCCACTTTCGCGCCCTGCCGCGTGACCGGCTTGCCGTTTACGGAAACCCTTCCCTCCTGAATCAAGACTTCGGCCCGGCGCCGGGAACAAACACCGGCGCGGGCAATAACTTTTTGCAGCCGGTCCGTCACCATGGCTCTCAAGGCGTCTGCTTCCCGGGAACCATCCGGCCGTCGCCCGACTGTTCGACGGTTCTCGAGGAAGCGGTGGAGTTCTCCCGCCGGTCGGAGGCGCCTTCCGCTCCCGTTCCCGATTCGGCTCCACTCAGGACCGCCATTCCCTCCAGGGATGCCTGCGCCAGTTCCTCATATTCATCCAGGCTGGGGAGCTCCCCCAGGTTCTTGAGCCCGAATTGAAGCAAGAAGTCTCGAGTGGTCTTGTAAAGAATGGGCCTGCCCACAACGTTCTTGCGCCCGCCGGCGGTTACCAGTTTCTTTTCGACCAGAGTCTTCATAACGGCCGTTGCGTTGACTCCTCGAATTTCCTGGATTTCCGGGAGAGTGACCGGCTGTTTGTAGGCGATTACGGCCAGGGTTTCCAAGGCAGGCAGCGAGAGTCTGATCGCCGGGACCTGGTGTTTCAAAAACTTCTGAACCCAGGCATGATGTTCGGGCTTGGTGGCCATCCTGTAGCCGTCGGCGATCTCCTTGATCTCGATTCCGTGCTCGGGCGAGGCGTAGCGGCGACGAAGGTGAGAAAGCGCTTGGCGAATGGCAGCTTCGTTCTCCTTTCCCAGCAATTCGATCATGGAAGCCACGGTGACGGGTTCCTCCGCCAGGTAGATGAGCGCCTCCACGATCGGTCTCAGCTTTTCTTCATTCATCCGGCACTCCGAAGCTTGTTTGGAACAGCCCCCTGTTTCGCCCCTCATGAGACGCCCCGTCGTCCGGGACGGCGGCGCGGATCGCTGAAGAGTGAATAGTGGAGAGTGAAGAGTGAAGAGTAGTCGGTGGCCAGTGGTCAGTCGCAAATGCAAGCCAGTGCCCGATGACCTGGTTGCGCTTCGTGAAGGACTCCGCCGAGACCGACAAGATGCTTTGCGTGTCGATCAAGTGGCTCTTCACTCTCCACTCTCCACTAATCACTCCGATTTCAGGAGGGTCTGCCGGCCACTGCCACTTCTATCCTGCCTGTCCATAGTTCAAGGTCACCCATCACCTCGGCAAACCTATCCTTGCGCCTGGCAACGATATCTCCGAAACGCTGCTTTTGAACCAGCACAATGGCCTGCAGATAGGACATCTCCAACAGCGCGACAAATACCACCACCAGAGCCCTGCGGCTCCGATAGAGGGCAAACAGCCGGTCGACGGAAACCTCGCCCCCGGAATCCTCGAAAATGGTCTTCAAGTCCTGGAGAACCTTCCCAATGGTCACCTCGTCCTGCCCGATTTCCATGGCTCGGGTGGCCTTGTGTCGCTCCTGAATTCTGTGCAGGGAAATGATCAGGTCGAAGGAGCTGGCCTTCTGCTCGGGTTCCACCGATGTCTCCCGAAAATCCCACACTCCCGGCAGGGTCCAGCTGGCCCGTTCCACTTGTTCCTTCTGGTGGAGCATTTGAGCGGCGTTCTTGAACTTCTCGTGTTCCAGAAGCCGATGCACCAGCTCGGCCCGGGGGTCTTCCTGCCGGCCCTCCGGCTCAAGCGGATCGGCGGGCAGGAGCATCCTGGACTTGATGTGGATGAGGGTTGCCGCCATCAACAGAAACTCGCCGGCAAGCTTGATGTCGAGTTCCTGCATGGCCTGGATCCTGTCCAGGTACTGCCGTGTAATCTTGGCGATGGGGATGTCGTAGATGTCGATCTGCTGCTTGCGAATCAGCTCCAGCAACAGATCCAGGGGGCCCTCGTAGGCCGGCAACTGAATCCTGTAAGGATCGTCCATGGGTGGTTATCAGGTCATCTTCATGGCCTGTCGAACGGCCTGCATGGTCTCGCCGGCCTCCTGGGCGGCCCGTCGATTCCCGTCCTCAATGATTTCACCGATCTCTTGGCGACGGCCAGCGTAGTCCCGCCGGCGTTCCAGCAGGGGGGACAACTCCCGGACCAAGCCGTCGCTCATCCACTTCTTGCACTCGACGCAACCGATCCCGGCCGTCCGGCATTCTCTATCGACCGTCGCTTGTGTCTCCCGCGATGAATAGATCTTATGGTAGGAAAAAACCGGACAGAGTTCAGGATTCCCCGGATCGTGCCGGCGCTTTCGGGCCGGATCGGTCATCATTGTCCTGACCTTGGCGTGAATGGTTTCGGGGGAATCGGAAAGTGAGATGTCGTTGCCGTAACTCTTGCTCATCTTTCGCCCATCCAATCCGGGAAGCCTGGGGACGGGAGTCAACAGGGCCTGAGGCTCGGGGAAAACCTGCCCGTATAGCGAGTTGAAACGCCGGCCAATCTCCCGAGTGAGCTCCACGTGCGGCACCTGGTCTTCGCCCACCGGCACGGCGTCGGCCCTGTACATCAGGATATCCGCGGCCTGCAGCACCGGATACCCCAGGAAGCCGTAGTTGCCCAGGTCCTTGTCGATTACGTTGTCTCGCTGTTCCTTATAGGTCGGAACCCTTTCCAGCCATCCCAGCGGCGTGATCATGGAGAAAAGGAGGTGCAGTTCGGCGTGCTCGGGAACTGCCGACTGCACGAAGAGCACCGACTTTTGCGGGTCAAGACCGGCTGCCAGCCAGTCGATCATCATCTCAGTGCGAAACTGGTCGATTTCCGAAGTGTCGGCGAAATCGGAGGTCAGCGCGTGCCAGTCGGCAATGAAGTGGAAACTCCGGTATCTCTCCTGCAGTTCCACCCAGTTCTTCAGCGCACCCACCACGTGCCCGAGATGGAGCTTGCCGGTGGGACGCATCCCGCTGGAAATTCGAGGCTTGTTTGACTCTGAGGAAACCATGGGAAACGGGTCGCGCGGCAACTGCTAGCCGGCGATGATCCACTGAACGATTTGAATGAAGGGTCTCAGCACTCCGCTCAGGACGCCGAAATAAAAACACGCAATCAGAATGAGAAATCCATAGGGTCGAATCTGCTGGTAGGCATCGGCCAGACCACTCGGCAGAAAGTGCGGCAGAATCCAACTGCCGTCCAAAGGTGGAATCGGAATCATGTTGAACACCGCCAGGGCGGTATTGAGGATGGCTCCCATCAGACACATCCGCCAGAGAGGCTCCAACATCGTCCCATCGATCACCCCGCCGGCCATGTGGTAGCTCTGAAGTCCCTTGATGGCCAGCAGAAAAAGGGCCAAGAGCAGCACGTTGCTGATTGGTCCGGCCGCGGAAATCCAGATATCCGCCTTGCGGCGGTCCTTGACATGAAGTGGATTCCAGGGAACCGGCTTGGCCCAACCGAACAGCAGTCCTCCCGAAAAGAAAGCAATAGCGGGGAATATCAGGGTTCCAACCACGTCGATATGGGGGATCGGGTTCAAGGTCGCCCTTCCGAGATATCGCGCCGTGGGATCTCCGAACCATTCAGCCGTCCAGGCATGAGCCGCCTCATGCACGCTGAGCGAAAAGAGAAACACGATCATGAAGAAAAGAAACTGGACCAACTGGGCGGTGTCGATCACGGAGGCTCCGATGGCGAAGGCGGCACCCTACCCCGTGACCCCCCAGGGAGGCGCGAGTGCCACAATCAGCCGCAGCTTAGCATAGGTGCGAGGAGAAACTCTAGCCGGTCCGGAAGTGCGGATTGGACCGGAATCGGGGCTCCTTGTTGGATCGAAATGCCGATAGTATAATGGCTTGCGGCGAATCGTCCTGAGCGGCAACCGCTGCCGAGTTTGTCCCAGAGATCCTTATGAGCTTGCTGCTGCTTCGATTGACCATCGCATTCTACTCGGTAGGCCTGCTCCATTGAGCGTTTTCGTTTTCCCGCTGGCCTTCATCCTGACGTTGGCCGCCAACCTGACCTCGGAGCCGAGCCAGCCCTTTCCCGAAATGCTTGGGAGCCTTTGGCTTTACCTGCATGTGCCTTTCATCTTCTTTGCCTATGCGGCTTTTTTCGTGGCTTTTGCCTCCGGACTCATGTACCTCATCCAGGAAAACGAGTTGAAACGACGTAGACCCCAGGCGTTCTACTATCGCCTTCCCTCGCTTGAAGTCTGTGACGAGTTGGGTTACCGGGCTCTCAGCATCGGTTTTCCCCTGTTGACTCTGGGACTGGTAGCCGGCGTCCTTTGGCAGGCGCCGTGGGAGCTGGACAAGAAGATCATCGCCTCCTTCAGCACCTGGATCGTCTACGCCGTGCTTATCGCCTATCGATTCTCGGAGGGTCTGCGCGGCAGGCGCGCTGCCTGGATGTCCATCCTGGGATTCATTCTCATCCTGGCATCCTTTTTCGGCACCCGCTCCCAGGGCAGCGCCCATCCTTTCATCCAATGAGTCTGCTACTGGTAGGACTTAGCCACAAGACAGCCCCGGTCGAGGTCCGTGAGAGGCTTCACTTTCCGGACTCCAGGCTGCAGGAAGCCTTGCAACGCCTCACCGCCCAATCGGCCATCGCCGAGAGTCTGATTCTGTCGACCTGCAATCGGACAGAGGTTCTGGCCCACTCGGCTGACGCTCGACACGGCGTCACCATGGTCAGAAACTTCATCTCCGATTTTCACCGCCAGCCGGAAAAGTCCCTGCACCCCTACCTGTACGATCTGACCCACTCCGAGGTGGTGCGCCATGTGTTCCGCGTTGCCAGCAGCCTGGACTCGATGGTGCTGGGGGAACCTCAGATTCTGGGTCAATTCAAGACCGCCTTCAGTCTGGCTCGCAGTATCGGATCCGTGGGGGATGCCTTGAGTCCCCTGATTCATCGAGCGTTTTTTGTGGCAAAACGAGTGCGATCGGAGACCGCCATCTCCAGCGCCGCAGTATCGGTCAGCTTTGCCGCGGTGGAGCTGGCCAGGAAAATATTCGACCACCTGGGAGGACGCACGGTGTTGCTGCTGGGAGCCGGGAAGATGAGTGAACTGGCAGCCAAACACCTGATTTCTCAAGGGATCTCCCGACTGCTGGTCTGGAACCGGACCTACCGGCGGGCCGTGGAAATGGCCAGCGGCCTGCATGGAGAGGCGATACCACCGGAAGAGCTCTTTCGCCATGTCCAACGGGCGGACATTCTCATCTGCTCCACCGGTTCTCCCGGGTTCATCCTCACCAGGTCCGACGGGCAGAGGTTGATCCAGTTGCGCAAGAACCGGCCGGTCTTCATCATCGACATTGCAGTGCCCCGCGACGTGGACCCCGAGGTAAACAGCCTGGACAACATTTTTCTCTATGACATCGACGACCTCCAGCACGTGGTCGATGCCAACCTCAAACAGCGCCGGAAGGAAGCTCAGTTCGCGGAAGCCATCATCCAGGAGGAGGTCCAGTCCTACATCAAGCAAACCCGAGGACTGGATGTGGCTCCGGCCATCGTCTCGCTGCGGAAGCACTGGGACGACATCCGGAGAGAGGAACTGGCCAGGAACCGCAAGAAGCTGGGGGCCCTGAATGATCAGCAGGAGGCCGCCCTGGAGCAACTGACTCGAGGGATATTGAACAAGATCCTGCACGGCCCCATCTCGGAAATCAAATCGTTGGGCCAGGATCCCGCCGCAGAGCAGAAAATCGCCACCATCAAGAAGATGCTGGGACTTAAGCCTTGACCCGCGGGAGATCGGGTAATCTTTTGGACTGGCCTGCCCCTTCCTTGGTGACGCCGCGGCTCACTGTGGCGCAACAGGGTCGTTGCAGGCAAGGGATCACACCCGGCCCGTCTTTTCCCCCTTCTTTACTCGCGGTACGTTCCGGAAACCGGTTGCTGTCCGGATGGGAAACCGATCATGGCCGATAAACCGCTTGTCATTGGCTCGCGAGGCAGCCCTCTGGCCGTGAGACAGGCTGACCTGGTAAAGGACCGGCTGAGCCGGACACAGCCGCTTCTACCCATAACCGTCCGCCGCATTGTCACTACCGGGGATCGACGCAGCGGACCTCCCTTGCACCAGATTGGGGGCAAAGGAATCTTCACCAAGGAGATCGAAGAAGCCCTGCTTCGCGAGGAGATCGATCTGGCTGTCCATAGTCTCAAGGACCTCCCCACCCGCCTGCCCGATGGCCTCTGCCTGGGTGCCATCACCTCAAGAGAAGATGCGCGGGACGCCTTCCTTTCCAACCGGTTTGGCTGCCTGGCGGAACTTCCCCCCCGGTCCACCGTAGGGACCAGCAGCCTGAGACGGCAATGCCAGTTGTTGCATCTCCGTCCGGACCTGCAAGTGAAGAACCTGCGGGGAAATCTGGATACCCGCCTCCGCAAACTGGATGAGGGAGACTACGACGCCATTATTCTGGCCTGCGCCGGCCTGATTCGACTGGGACTGGATCATCGCATACGCGAAAAGCTACCCACCGACACCATCTGTCCGGCCATCGGACAAGGCGCGCTGGCGGTGGAGGTCCGCTGCTACGACCGCTTGACCCTCGACCGAATCCAGGGGCTCGACGACGGAGACTCCAGAAGAGCTGCCGAGGCGGAACGGAGTCTGCTGAGCCGTCTGGGTGGGGGATGCCAGGTGCCCATTGCCGGATTTTCCGTGGTCCACGAGGCGCAGTTGCGACTGACCGGACTGGTTGGGGCTGCCGATGGAAGCCGCCTGATTCGGGAGGTCGGCCAGGCAGCCCTGGAGGAACCTGCAGAGTTGGGCCGTTCGGTCGCTCGCAGGCTCCTCGACCGCGGCGCCGGCGATTTGCTGCAAATGACCGGGTGAGCGACGTGAGCCCCGGTATCCTCGGTGTCATGCTGACCAAACGGGAGAGACAGGGTCCATGAAGACGGCCGTGTATCTGATCGGGGCCGGTCCGGGCGATCCCGAGCTCATCACCTTGAAAGGACGCCGCTGTCTGGAGGCGGCCGACTGCGTGATCTACGACCACCTGGTGAACCGAGAGCTGCTGCGGTACGCTCCCGGCTCGGCGGAACGAGTCTACGTGGGCAAGCAGGGAGGCCGGGACCATATTTCCCAGGCGGAGATCAATTCCCTGCTCCTGAAGCGCGCCCGCCAACGGAAAACAGTGGCCCGTCTCAAGGGAGGCGATCCCTTCATCTTCGGACGTGGCGGCGAGGAGGCGGAAGTTCTGGCTCGGGCCGGCATTCCCTTCGAGGTTGTGCCGGGAGTCTCGGCAGGCTCGGCTGCACCGGCCTACGCGGGAATTCCCCTGACCCATCGGGACTACGGCCCCACCGTGGCTTTTGTGGCAGCCCAGCAGGATCCGACCCGCGACGATTCTGCGCTGGACTGGAAGAATATTTCCACGGCCGCCGAAACCCTGGTCTTTTTTATGGGAGCCAGGAGCTTGAGGCAGGTGGTGGAGCAGCTTACCCGCCACGGTCGCAGCCCTTCCACGCCCATTGCTCTGATTCGCTGGGGAACACGTCCCTCACAAGAGGTCATCACCGCCACCCTGGGGTCCATCCTGGAGCGAGTCGAGCCAATGTCTCCCCCAACCTTGATCGTTGTCGGCGAAGTGGTCAGGCTAAGGGAGCGGCTGCGATGGTTCGACAATCGCCCCCTGTTCGGAAAGCGTGTCCTGATCACCCGTCCCAGCCACCAGTCCCGGGACTTTCGCAGAGCGCTGGAGCTGCTGGGGGCCATGGCCATCTCCTTTCCCACGGTGGAGGTGCGTGAACCGGACTCCTGGGCAAAGCTGGATCGAGCCCTTGAAACCATCGATCGATACGATTGGCTCATCTTCACCAGCGTCAACGGGGTCAACTACTTCTTCCAAAGGTACTTTCGACGCCATCCCGATATTCGGCAGCTCAAAGGGGTCCGCATCGCAGCCATCGGGCCGGCTACCCGCCGGGCGGTTCTCGACTTCAAGTTGGCCGTAGACACCCTTCCCAGCGACTACCAGGCCGAGGGCCTGGTGGAGAGTCTGCGCGGCAAAGTGGTCAAGGGCATGCGAGTGCTGCTTCCAAGGGCTCGGGTCGCCCGCGAGGTATTGCCCCAGCAACTGCAGCGACAGGGCGCCCGCGTGGAGGTGGTCGAGGCCTATAGAACCGGCCCCCCGGACAATGCACAATCCCAATGGGCGCAGGTGCTCGATGACGGGCCTCCCCACATGGTGGTCTTCACCAGTTCCTCTACCGTCGCCAACCTGGCCGACCTCACCCGCCCCAAGTCCCTGGCCGAGAGCCTGCAGGGCGTAGCCGTGGCCTGTATCGGACCCATCACCGCCGGCACTGCCCGAGACTTGGGGCTTCAGGTGGACCTTGTCCCGGAAAAGTACACCACGGCTTCTCTGATTGAGGCCATGGAGGAGTATTTCTCAAGGAAGAGTTGAAGTTCTACAGTCCAACTGCCGAGCGGACAAGAAAGTAGCGTGGGTCCTACAGGCTCCTTGCCTGCAGATGCCGGGACGAGCCCGCATTTCTCACCAGGCCGCTGGAGGCATTACAAGAAGTAGATTATCTTCAGCACCTTGATTGGCACAAAGTCAAGGGCTTGCGCATCACAGACGGCGCTGGGCATGCCCTGGCTTGTCCTTTTCCCTTCAGCGCGCACATGCTCCCTCGACCGTAGAAACCGCTACGATCTTCGGTCGCGAGCACGCGCTGAAGGGAAAATTCCTGCGCCATGATCATGCCCCCTGGTGAGAAATGCGGGCTTGCGGCTACCGGCTCAGTGCCCGGGGGCGGGAGAATTCCAGGGGATGCGCGAGACGGGGGTGTAAAGGGCCCCGGAGGCGTGAAGCCGGCTGGCCATCACTATGACTTCGGCCGCTTCGAACAGCAGCGGTTCCAGCCGTTCCTCTTGAATTGCCGCCACCAGTTTCCCGATGTGTCGGCCCGACCGGACCCTACCCAAGGTGAAATGGGGAGAAAAGGGACGTGATTCAGCAGGAAAGCCTATTGCGACCGTTTCCTTTTCAACCCTCTGCTGCAGGTTCCTCAGCTCTTCGGGAAGTTGTTTCGGCCCCGCCCAGATAACCCTGGGCGCCCGCCTGTTGGGGAAACAACCCAACACGGTCAATTCCAGCAGGATGGGCGGGGCCGGCACGGCCGCCCGTTGCACTGCCCGTACCACCTCATGCAGGCGTTCCGCCGGAACCGACCCCAGAAACTTGAGGGTCAGGTGGATATTGTGCGGCTTGACCCAACTGACTTGCGCGCCACTCGCCCGCAACTGGTGCTGAGTGGACGCAAGCCGGTCCCTGGCGAACGCGGGAAGTTGGAGACAGATGAAGGTTCTGACGGCTTCCATGGGAGAGGGCATGCCAGAGGTGGCCCGGGATGGCTTCAGTCCAGAACCACAAAGGGTGGCGGGCTGGGTGGTTGTCCCAGACAGTAACCGAGGCTGAACGCCACCGATTCGGTCAAGAGCTCGACCAACGGCCCGGTGTGGTAGCACAGACCCTTCTGAAGCGCCATCAGATACCGATCGGCCTGCTCGGAGCGAATTACAGCGGGTGGATATCCCGATCTGACCAGAAAGAAGTTTGAGAACAGGCGCAGTGTCTTTCCGTTGTGGCGGTCAAAGGGTTGGATGTCGGTCAACTTCAGTAGCACCAGCGCCGTCTGCTCCACCTCGTGCATCTCGCCGAAACTATCCGCCCGGCACCACTGAAGGGCCGTATCAACCAGGTGTGGAACCAGCTCCGGCTCTGCAGGATCATGGCTTTCCAACCAGGGTGCTGCCGGCGCACTCCGGTAGTCGGATAGTCGACCCGTGGGCTGTCCCAAGAGTCGGGAGTGCAGTTGCTGCAGGTCGGCAGAAGTCGGCGCAGCGGATTGTAGGGCTCTCTCCAGAAACCAGCGGCAAGCCTTGACGTGACACTCCAGTTGACGCCGTCCCTCTTTTTGCCAGGAGGCCGGAACAGGACCGGCCCCGTCCCCGGGCTGGTCCAGAGCGCAGTTGTGTCCGGCCCAGACGTCTCCGGTCAAACGCTCAAACGTCACATCGGTCCCGGGAGACCGCTGCCGCTCAATCCACCGGTCCCGCTGACCGATGATGCCGGCGAAAAGCCGGCGGGTCTTCAACTCGAAACTGTTTCCCACTGTCGGCCTCGCACTGCCTTCCCTCAACCGACCGCCTTCAATTTCATGGCCTGACGGGCTTCCCGCTCCATGGTCTTGCGTTTCTCCTTTTCCCGCTTGTCGAAGAGCTTCTTCCCCTTGGCCAGCGCAATCTCACACTTGGCCCGGCCCTTGTGGAAGTAGATGCGAAGCGGCACCAGGGTCATGCCCCGCTCACTGGTCTGCCCAATAAGCTTTCGAATCTCCCGGCGGTGAAGCAACAACTTTCGCGGCCGTAGCGGGTGATGGTTCATGCGGTTTCCCTGCTCATAGGGACTGATATGACAGTTGTGCAGCCACACTTCCCCGCCTTTGACCACACCATACCCTTCTTTCAAGTTGACCCGACCGGCTCGAATGGCTTTGACCTCGGTGCCGCGCAAAGCCATGCCGGCTTCGAAAATATCAGAGATGTGGTACTGGTGGAAGGCCTGCCTGTTCAGGCTGACTGTCTTCTCTCCGGTCCGCTGCGTGTTGGAAGGCTTCATGAGCCCGGCGTTACACCTGAAGGGCTATTTGCGTTGGTATGGGTTGGGTGCACGGCGGCTGGGATTCGCCGTCGTCTGTCCCCCTGACGGAGGTGGGGAAGGCACCTGCCGGGGCTGCGCTGCAGGGGATTGGCCAATTGCCGGAGGTTGGCCGCTCAAGGTTTGGCCGTAGGGCCGGCTGCCCGGAAGGGTAGCGGCCGGCTGCGGGGTCAGCGGGGCTTTCGGCTGCACTGCCGGTCTGATCTTCTGCGCCCTGGAAGCAGTCCTTGCCCCTGAACCCGACCGTGGGCTGAAAGGAGTCACATTGCGGCCAACAAAGGGTCTTCGGGGAGATCGCGCGGCCGGGCGACTGCGCCGGGCCTGCGGCGTGATCTTTTTGGATTCACCGGATACGATCAAGCGGGACAGGCTGTCGGGACGACCCGCCCGAGCCAACAGAAAGTAATCGAAACCACTCCCTTCCATGATCTTCAAGACGGTTGCCTTGACCCCCAGTCCTCGTATCTCCAGCAAGGGGACCCGCTTGGACTTCAACTCGTCGGGGATATCCACTGCCATTCCCGTGTGCCGGCCCAGAAGATCCAGGATGCTTCCGTAACTCTCGTTCGAAGCCGCCAGGTTCACCACACTGCCGTCAAAGGACAGGTTGATCTGGGCTGCCACAGGCTGGTGCGTTGTGGCAGAAACCAGCACCAATGAAACTATCCACAAGACCTTGTTCATGAGTCACCCTCGTTGGCCCGCTTCAGGCTCCATCCTAACACCGCTCCCGATCCAAGACAACCGACGGCGGACGCCAACAAAAATTGGCCGACATGTAACTCTCCCCTTGGCACTTGTAACGCTCGATTGGATGGGTGGATGCTTAGCCTTTCTTGGACGGGCACTGCGGTGCTGCACGACGCACCTGATTCGTCGCATACGCGGCCAGGGCGGCGCGCAGGATCAGGAAACCCCGGGCTGCGCTCTGGCGAGGCTGTGCGTTGCGGGACCCGGCTCTTGATTCGCCGCCTTCGCGGCTGGGTTGGAGCAGAACCATACGACCCCGGGCTGCCGCCCGGGGCTACCCTGAGCCGCTGCTACGCAGCTCTATAAGGATGGCTTGTAGTAAGCGTTTCCTTGCCTACCCACTCCAACCGCAGCTTCGCAGCTCTCCCCTAACCCACAATGCTGCTGAGCGTGGAAATTTCTTTCGGTTAATGTCTGGCCCCAGTAGGGGGGCACTTGATCCACGGATCTCCCTTCACAACTTTGTCGTACAACCGTGTTCGTGGATCCGCTTCTTGCTGCAAGGCCGGGTTTGGTAACATGGGTTTGTAGGAGGATTTGCAATGGCATCATCCGCTTCGAAATTTGTCGTTGACCTCGAGCAGGACCAGTTTGAATCCGAAGTCGTCGAAAGGTCCCACACCACCCCGGTGCTGGTGGACTTCTGGGCTCCCTGGTGCGGTCCCTGCCACAGCTTGAGTCCGGTCCTGGAGAAACTGGCACAAGAGTACGCTGGAGCCTTCCTGCTGGCCAAGATCAATACCGACGAAAGTCCGGACCTGGCCCTTGCCTTCCAGATCCGCAGCATCCCGCAAGTCGTCCTTTTCCTGGAGGGGAAGGCGGTCGACCAGTTCGCGGGGGCCATCCCTGAAGCCGAGATTCGTCGGTTTCTCAAGCCCTACTGTCCCAGCGAGGTCGACAAGCTCTTTTCTCAGGCGCGAGTTGAACTGGAGGCCGGGCGAAAAGAGGCGGCCAAGGGTCTTCTGGAACAGGTCATCGAGCGCGAACCACAGCACTCGCCGGCCCGTCTGGCTCTGGCCAGGCTGTTGATTGAGGAGCACCTGCCGGAGCAGGCCCTGCCCCATCTCAAGGCCATTCCGTTTCTGGCCGACGAAAAGGAAGCCGCCGACCGGCTGGAACAGGTCATCGGATTCCAGGCGGATTGCGAGGAGGCGGGCGGTCAGGCGCCTCTGAGAAAAGTCCTGGAAAGCACTCCGCAAGACCTGGGCGCACGCATGGCCCTGGCCTCTTGCCTGGTGGCGGCCGGACAATATCGGGAAGCGCTGGAGGAGTTTCTGGCTGTGGTCGCCCGGGACAAGCACTACCGGGAGGACTCCGCCCGCAAGGCCATGCTGGCCGTTTTCAGCCTGATTGGGGAGAGAAGCGACCTGGCCGAGGAATTCAGGGGACGCTTGGCCCGAACTCTCTACTAGCCCGCATTTCTCACCAGGGGGCATGATCATGGCGCAGGAATTTTCCCTTCTGCGCGTGCTCGCGACCGAAGAGCGTAGCAGTTTCTACGGTCGAGGGAGCATGTGCGCGCTGAAGGGAAAAGGACAAGCCAGGGCATGCCCAGCGCCGTCTGTGATGCTCAAGCCCTTGACATTGAGCCAATCAAGATGCTGAAGATAATCTACTTCTTGTAATGCCTTCAGCGGCCTGGTGAGAAATGCGGGCTAGTGCCCCATTGGTCAGACACCCGACAATAGGCGCTTCCAGACAGCTTCGGTCACGGGCATGACCGAAAGACGCGGCAGCCGAACCAGGTCGAAATCCTTGAGTTCCGGGTCCTCCTTGATGTCGGCAAGTGGAATCGGTTTCGCCAGCTTGCGCCCGGGCTTCACCTCCACCACCACCAGCCGGGGATCGTCCCGCTCGGGATCGGGAAAGGGATCGCTGGTCACCTCCGCGACGCCCACCACCACCCTCTCTCCGCCGGTGTGGTATATCAGGGCCTGATCTCCACGACGGATCTGTCTGAGGTGCTTCAGAGCCAGGTTGTTGCTGACCCCGTCCCAGAGGGTCCCCTGGTCCGCTTCCAGATCCGCATAGGCATAGTCCGAAGGTTCCGTCTTCAACAACCAGTAGGCCATGGCAATTCTCCCTATTTCCTGGGGGGCCGGGAGGGGCGCAGTTCCACCCGGCTGGGAAGGGACCGGGGATCGTGCCGCAGCAGATCCACCACCACCTGGGCAACGTCCTCCGGCGTCAGCTTCCAGCGGGCCTCCTTGCCGGTCCGATGCCCGCGGAATCCAGTATTGACGCTTCCCGGAAGGACGGCGCTGACACGGATATTGTCGTGGCGAAGATCCTGCATAATGGCTTCGCTGAAGCCATTGAGGCCGAACTTGGAAGCGTTGTAGGCCGAGCCGCCCGCAAAGCCCTGTGTCCCCGCCAGGCTTCCGATGTTCAGGATATACCCGCCTCCGCGCCTTCTCAATACGGGAACGGCCGCATGGCAGCAGTGGAAAACACCGGTGAGGTTGGTTCCGATGACCTCTTGCCACTGCCGGGGAGATATCTCGGCGATATCGCCCATCACTCCCACCCCCGCGTTGTTCACCAGTATGTCCAGCCCTCCGAACTCCTCCAGGGTGAAGTTCACCAGGGACCGGACCTGGTCGTAGCGGGAAACGTCACAGGCCGTTCCCTCGATCCTGCCGGCCCACTGTGGTTGCAGCCGCTCGACGCAGGCGGCCACTGCCTCCCGGCTTCGGGCGCAGACTACCACCCGGGCGCCTGCATCCAGCAAAGCGCGGGTGATGGCTTGACCGATTCCCCGCGTTCCGCCGGTCACAATGGCTATGCGGTCTCTAATCGATACCACGGTGAGTTCCTACCTGAAACAACCCGAAAAAGAGTACTCCACGAAGGGACGCGAAGGATCACGAAGGGCCGCCAAGCGTGACGCCTCGGCCCATCGACAGGGCTACGACCCGGCAACCCAGCCCGCGCCCCCGGGTGAATTTCATACCAGGACCTCTGTGGGCCGGCAACCGGTTCAAATCGAGCATGCGGAGATGGATTATTTACATCGATGCACAGGATGCACAGGACTTTTTTCCGGAGACGGCTGGCTTGCAGTCCTGAACATCCGCATATCCGCGCGGGATCATCGCCGGAGTCAGCCTCTGGTGCAGCAACGCCGCGTCTTGATTATCCTGCAAATCCTGTGCATCGATGTTCGATAATCTTGTTCCCGACTGGCCATGGACTTCTCTTGTTTCACTCTCGCATGATCCGCAACACAGGGCGGCGGTGGAACTTAATTGAAACAACCGCAAAAAGAGGAATTGGGGACGCTGCCCAATTGTGCTATTAATGGCTTCCCCGCGCGTTGTTCCCGCACCTCGGACGCCTCATGAACGTTTCACTGTTCATCCCCTGCCTGGTGGATCAGTTCTTTCCCAGCGTGGGCATCAACCTGGTCAAGATCCTCCGCAAAGTGGGAGTGTCGGTCGACTACCCGCGGGAGCAGACCTGTTGCGGTCAACCGGCGTTCAACTCAGGATATCATGAGGAAGCTACCCAGTTGGCCCGGCGTTTCCTGGAGGTCTTCGGAGATGCCGAAACCATTGTCTCCCCCTCCGGCTCCTGCACCAGCATGGTGAAGGTGTTCTACCCGGAAATCCTCCAGGATGTCGGCTTGCGCAAGTCCCTGCAGGCGGTTACCGACAGAACTCACGAGTTCTCCGATTTTCTGGTCAACGTCATGGGGATCAAGGATTTGGGGGCCACCTTCCCCCATCGCGTCACCTATCACGACGCCTGCCATCTGTTCCGGGAGCTGGGGGTGCACCGTGCCCCCCGAGAGTTGATCCGACACGTCCGCGGGATCGAACTGGTGGAGATGGAAAACAGCGACGCCTGTTGCGGCTTCGGTGGCACCTTTTCTGTCAAGTTCCCCGAAATATCCACCGCCATGACGCAGGACAAGAGCGCAGCCATCCTCAAAACGGAGGCAGAGTATGTGGTGGCCAACGACTCCAGTTGCCTGATGCAGATCGGAGGCTACCTGAGTCGTCAGGGCTTTCCGATCAAGCCGCTCCATCTGGCCGACCTGTTGGGAGAGAACCTTTGACTGAAGGGATGAATCGTTCGCCCAGCCAATTCAAGATTCTTGCCTCGGAGAATGTCGCAGACCAGCGTCTTCGCAACACCTTTCAATCGGCCACCGGCCATGCCCTGGGGCAGCGCGCCCAGTCCGTCCAACTGGTGCCCGAGTGGGAGGATCTCCGAGAGCGAGCCCATCGCATCAAGGAAGAAACTGTCGAGCACCTGGACTTCTACCTGGAGAAGCTGGAAGCCAGCGTGATCCGGCGGGGCGGCCGCGTGTTCTGGGCCAGGGACGCAAGTGAGGCCTCCAATTACGTGGTGAATCTCTGCCGCCGGCTGCAGGCCCCCACCGTGGTGAAATCCAAGTCGATGGCTGCCGAGGAAATCGGGCTGGCCGATGCCCTGGAGTCTGGCGGTGTGGAACCCGTGGAAACCGATCTGGGTGAGTTCATCATCCAGGTGGCCGGCGAAACTCCGTCCCACATCATCGCACCCGCCCTGCACATGACCCGCCAGCAGATCGGAAAGCTCTTTCATGAAAAATTCGGAATTCCCTACACGGATGTGCCGGCGGAATTGTGTGCTTTTGCCAGGCAACGGCTGCGCCGCGAGTTTCTCTCGGCCCGTTTGGGAATCTCAGGGGTCAATTTCGCTGCAGCCGATACGGGCACCATCGTGATTGTGGAAAACGAAGGCAATGCCCGTCTCTGCACCAGCCTTCCTCGGGTCCATCTGGCCATTATGGGTTTGGAGAAAGTAATCCCCCGGT
Source organism: Candidatus Versatilivorator vitaminiformans (assembly GCA_027493295.1). GTDB lineage: Bacteria > Acidobacteriota > Terriglobia > Versatilivoradales > Versatilivoraceae > Versatilivorator > Versatilivorator vitaminiformans. The sequence goes on from JAPVWS010000145.1 coordinate 28,723, forward strand.
TTGCAGACCTTCCGCTTTTCCTGAAGCTGCTGGCCCGCAGCTCGACCGGACAGAGACAGACCAGTTACGTCTCCATGATCAGCGGCCCTCGCCGAGAGCAGGAATGGGACGGCCCCGAAGAATTTCATCTGATTCTGCTCGACAACGGGCGCAGCGACATTCTGGCCGATCCTCGAATGCGCCGTTCGCTCTACTGCATTCGTTGCGGCGCCTGCCTGAATACCTGCCCGATCTACCAGCGAGTCGGAGGGCACTCCTACGGGTCCGTCTACTCCGGTCCCATCGGATCGGTGCTGACGCCACTGTTCCAAGGATTGGAGGTGGCCAAGGATCTCCCCTACGCCTCCTCGCTTTGCGGTTCCTGCTCCAATATCTGTCCGGTCAAGATCGACCTCCATCACCAACTGCTGTGGCTGCGCGAGAAGCTGGTATCCCGCCGGGCGACTCCCTGGCAGGAGCGTCTGGCGATGTCTCTCTTCGCGGCCGGCATGAAGGATCCGACCCTGTATCGGATGGGCTCGGCGCTGTTGCGGCTGTTGCTGAAGGTGTCAGGTAGAGGCAATCGCCCTTTCGCCGTTCCGGGATGGAGCCCCACCCGAGACTTTCCGGCTTTGGCCGAGACCTCCTTCAAGCAGTGGTGGGAGGACAACCGGCCAGGGGGAGAGGGATGATGAACGGTTCCCGCGAGGTCATCCTTGGCCGCATTCGGCGGGCGTTGCTTCGCCCCGGCCCTGGGCAGGGACAGGAGCATGGCAGCCTCAACGGGGTTCAATCGTCCTCCGGCCGGGTGGACCCCGTTCAGCTCTTCGGGCAGTTTCAGGAGCAATCGGAACGGGTCGGCGGCGAACCCCGACTCTGCACCGATAGTGAGGAAGCCCTGAGGGGCATTCAGGACCTGGTTGTGGCCGCCGCATACCGCAGGGTCGCCGTCTCCAACCATGAAATCTGCCGGCGCCATCGCCTGGCCCAGGTGCTTTCGGACCTGCTTCCCGAGGTGAGCCTTTGGATCGAGGAAGGAAATTCGGATAGCGGGAGTTCCCGGCGACGGAACTCCCGGCAACTGGCCCAAGCGGATTTGTCCATTACGGGGGCGGAATTCCTGATCGCCGAGAGCGGCACCGTTCTTATTGCCAGCACCGGCTCCAGTCGTCAGATCAGCCTGCTCCCTACTGCCCACCTGGTGCTGGCCACCCCCGACCAGATCTGTCCCGACCTAGCTGCCGTCTTCCAACAACTGGGGACCGCACCTGAAGAGGGCCGGCTGCCGGCGGCGCTGACGATGATCACCGGCCCCAGTCGCACCGCCGATATCGAGAAGGTCCTGATCAAGGGGGCCCACGGTCCGGTGAGACAGCTCACCTGGGTGATCGGGAGGCTATAGTCCGCCGAAGAGGGTGATGGAGTTGGCCGCCCAGCGGTCGATGGGGGTCCAGAAGACAATCAGGAGGATGTTGGGAACCAGCAGCAGAACCAGCAGGGCCCGGTTCAGAGTGGAGATGCGCAGCGGGGTGGGTGGACGGTCATCGTTTTCCAGGATCATGTGCTTCATGACCCTCATGTAGTAGAAGGCCGCCACGGCGGCATTGAGGGCTCCCACAAGCGCAAACCAGTAGAGGCCCTGATCGATGACGGCGCCGAAAATATAGAGCTTGCCCAGAAAACCGGCAAACGGCGGAATGCCGATCAGAGACAACAGGAAGATGCTCATGGCGACGGCCAGAAAGGGCGAGCGACGGAACATGCCGTTGTAGTCCTCCAGCTCGAAGGTCTTCTCGCTGTTGAAAATGACCGTGACCACGAAGAAGGCGCCCAGATTCATGAACAGGTAGACAAAGAGATAGACCAGCATGGCTTTGAGGCCGGTGCCGGTCAGCAGGACCACACCCATCAGGATGTAGCCGGCGTGGGCAATGCTGGAATAGGCCAGCATCCGCTTCAGGTTGTTCTGGGTGAGAGCGGCGATATTCCCCAGGCTCATGGTCATTACCGACACCACCATAAGCACCATCGGCCAGTCGATTCCGCTGATGAATGCCCACTGCTCCCCAGCCGGTTGACTCAATCCGCCCAGGAAGAAGCGCACAAGAATGGCAAAGCCGGCGGCCTTGGGAGCAACCGAGAGAAAGGCCGTCACCGGTGTGGGAGCGCCGGTATAGACGTCCGGGCACCAGAAATGAAAGGGCACCGCTGCCGTCTTGAATCCGAAACCGGCCGTGGTCAGCACCACCACCAGCACCAGGGTAACCTGATTGAACCCGACCACTTCCTGCGCCAGCAGGGCGTCCCGGATTGCGAAGAGATCGAGGCTTCCGGTCATGCCGTACAGCAGGGAGAATCCATACAGCATGGCTCCAGTCGATACGGCGCCGAACAGGATGTACTTCATGGAGGCTTCGTTGGAGAGACGATCGCTGCGCAGGTAGCCCACCATGACATAGGAGGTCAGCGACACCAGTTCCAGTGACAGGTAGAGCATGACCAGGTGGGCCGAGTTGGCCATAAGCAGCATGCCCAAGGTGACCGCCAGCAGGAGAGCGTGAAATTCTCCCTGATGGACGGAAGCCAACTCCTCCGAGTGCAGAGAACCCAGCAGCACCAGGATCCCCGCCACCAGCAGGAAGACCTTGAAGAAGAGGGCAAAGTTGTCCAGAGCCAGCATCCCTTCAAAGAGAGTCATGGCCGAGCCGTGATCGGTCTGCAGCGTGTAGAAGAGGGCCAGCAGGAGCGCCGCCAGGGTCAGCAGAGGATTGATGAGGTTTCTCAAACCCTTGAGCGCTATGTCGGAAATCACCACCAGGAGAATGCCACCCAGCAGGATCAGCTCCGGGCGGAAAAAGGTCAGGCTGTCCAGGTTGCCGAGGTTCATTGAGGATCCAACCTCTTTCTTTCTTCCCGCTTGGAAAATGCTGCGCTCAGGAGGATCACGAGGGGGCCCGGCGGCAAGGCAGGCCTCCGGCCCGCCTAACGTTTGAGGACATCGGCCCGGTCCAGGTTCACCGTGTTCAAAACCCGGTAGAGGGTCAGGACGATTGCCAGGGCCACGGCAACTTCAGCGGCGGCCACCACAATCACGAAAACGGCAAACATCTGTCCGTCGATCCCGGTAGAGCTGTAGCGGGAAAAGGCCACCAGGTTCAGGTTGGCCGAGTTCAGGATCAGCTCCACTCCCATCAGCACGTTGACGGCGTTGCGCCGAGTCAACACCCCGAACACGCCCAAGGAAAACAGACACGCGCTAATCAGCAGGAAATACTTGAGTTCGATCAAACGTCCGTCCTCCTTCTCACCAGCATGGCGGCTCCGATCAGGGCGACCAGAAGGAGTACCGATGCAATTTCAAAGGGAAGAAGGTAGCTGCTCAGGAAGGCCTCCCCGATCTGTTGGGTGGTAGGCTCCAATTCCCTCTCGCCAACCAGCTTCCATTTGGTCTTGAACGCAGCCAGGCTAATGGAAGCGAAAACCGCCGCCGCAATCAGGGTGCCTGCAACCGGCTGAAATCTCTCGGTAGTCAGATTCAGATTATAGAGCCGGTGGGTCAGCATCACGCCAAACAGCAACAGAACCAGGATCCCTCCCACGTAGATAAGTACCTGCGCGCCGGCCAGGAAGTCGGCTCCCAGGAACACATAGAGAACCGCCACCCCGAAAAAGGTGAAGAGGAGGGAAAAAACCGAGTAGATCAAGCTCCGGGACACCACCACCACCACGGCCGACCCCACCGTGACGATGGCAGTAAGAATGAAAACGATGTCTGTAACACTCATCGGGATACCCTCACCGGGATCCTGCCGGCCGGGGGCTCGGAGCCGGCTTGGGCGGTGCCTGGGGTTCGTCCTTGGCGAAGCGGTAGAGGAAGTCCTGCTTGGCCTGTACCGCAAACTCGTACTCGGGAGTCATGACCAGGCAATGGGTCGGACAAGGGTAAGTGCAGAGGTTGCAGTAGCAGCAGAGAGACATGTCGATATCGAACTGCGTGACCCGCAGCTTGATGGGGGTCCCGTCGGCCGCGAAGATGGGAGCCTCCTCCTTGGCGCGTCTCTCCGTAGTCATGTAGATGCAGTCGACCGGGCAGGCTCGAACGCACTGACCGCAGCCGATGCAGTCCTCGATCTTGTTGAACAGCCGCATGCGGGAGCGCTCGGGAAGCTCCCATTTGACACTGGGGTATTGCAACGTGCAGGAGCGGGTGAAGAGATGGAACCCGGTGATCTTCATTCCCTGCAGCACCGTCCAGATGGATTGAAAAATATCTCGAAAATAACGTTTCATGGCTTCCCCTTCCCCATGGTCAGGGGGTTCCCTCCTGCCACAGGGCCAGCGTCCCCGCGGCCAACACCAAGATGAAAGAAATGGGCAACAGGACCTTCCAACTCACGTGCATGAGCTGATCGACCCTCAAACGGGGCAAGGTCCAGCGCAACCACATCTGCACGAAGACCAGAGCCGTTGCCTTGAGGATGAACCAGACCGGCCCCGGAAGAAAGCCCGGCCCATGCCATCCCCCCAGAAAGAGGGTGGTCGCCAGCGCGCTCACCAGGAACATGTTGGCATACTCCGCCAGGAAGAAGAACGCGAAGCGCATGCCGCTGTATTCGGTGTGGTATCCGGCTACCAGCTCCGATTCGGCCTCCGGAATATCGAAGGGAGTCCGGTTCACCTCGGCCAGCGTGCCCAGGTAGACGACCCAGAATGCCAGGAAGGTGACGGGCTGGAAGATGAACCAGTTGAAAACACCCCCCGATTGAGCCCGCACGATTTCCTGCATGCTGAGGCTGCCCACCGGAATCACCACCGTCAGGATGGCCAGAACGGTGGGGATCTCGTAGCTGACGATCTGGGCAGCCGCCCGCATCCCCCCGAACAGGGCGTACTTGTTGTTGGAGGCCCAACCGGCCATGATGATCCCCACTACGCCCAACGAGGAGATGGCCGCGATATACAGCACTCCGATATTGAGGTCGCTGACGATGAGCCGCTCGCCGAAGGGCAACACTACAAAGGCGGCAAAGCCCCCGGCGAAAACCACCAGTGGGGCCAGCTTGAAGAGCAGCCGGTCGGCCTGGGCCGGGATGATGTCCTCTTTCTGGATGTGTTTGCCTACTTCAGCCAG
>JAPVWS010000146.1 GCA_027493295.1 Candidatus Versatilivorator vitaminiformans
CGCCGGCGAAACTCACCGGTCTAGTCGCCAGGCACTCTTGCCGGTTCTCGATGTCGGGCGGCGAACCCAAACAGGAACCGGATACGCACGTAGATTCTTCTCGCCAAGTAATTTCGGACGCGGGTTCGATTCCCGCCGCCTCCACCAGAGACTCTTCCACAATGATCCCATAAAATCCACTAAGTTATCTTTTTTCAATGAATTAAGCTTTTTTGAGTCCAGGTTTGTTTACTAATATCCCTTGACTTCCAGGGAATTATTGGGGCATAATTTGGGGCAACTAAACATTTTCTAGAAGGAGTTGCCCCAAATGCCCCTCACAGACAAAGCCATTCGTCATGCCCGCCCCGGCGCCAAGCCCAGGAAGATATTCGACGGGAGTGGACTGTATCTGGAAGTGTCTCCCAGAGGCGGGAAGTGGTGGAGGTTCAAGTATCGCTTCGGAGCCAAGGACAAACGGATTTCGCTGGGCGTCTATCCTGATGTGTCTTTAAAGGAAGCTAGGAAACGACGTGAGCAGGCACGCCAAATGGTGGCCAACGAGATCGATCCGAGTGAGCATCGCAAAGCCCATAAAGCTGCCAGAGCAGAAGGATCGACGAACTGTTTCGAAGCGATTGCGCGGGAATGGTTTACCAAATACGCTCCCAACTGGGCTGGTAGCCATTCCTGCCGGATCATCAATCGACTGGAGCGGGACGTCTTTCCCTGGATCGGGAACAAGCCGATCGATGCGATCAACGCTTCCCAATTGTTATCGGTCGCCCGACGGATCGAACAACGCGGAGCCTTGGAAACTGCTCATCGCACCCTTCGAAACTGTGGACAAGTCCTCCGATACGCCGTGGCCACCGGCCGGGCGATGCGCGATCCTTCTGGTGATTTGCGGGGGGCGTTACCGCCCGTCAAGGGAAAGCACCTAGCCGCAGTGACGCAGCCGGAGCAGGTCGGCCGATTGCTGAAAGTGCTGGACGGCTACGAAGGGTCACTGATCGTGCGTTGCGCCCTGCGGCTGGCCCCACTGGTTTTCGTTCGACCTGGAGAGTTGCGCAACGCCGAATGGGCAGACATCGATCTGGATGCAGCCGAATGGCGTTTCACCGTATCCAAGACTGGTACTCTGCATCTTGTACCCCTTTCCCGCCAGGCAATAGAGATCCTGTGCGAGCTCTACCCGCTGACCGGATACGGACGCTATGTGTTCCCGAGCGGCCGCACGCCGAAAGGGGACCGGCCTATGAGCGACAATGCCGTCCTTGCCGCCCTCAGGCGCATGGGCATTGGTAAGGAAGAAATGAGTGGGCACGGTTTTCGGGCCATGGCGAGAACTCTCCTGGATGAAGTGTTGGGCTTTCGACCCGACTACATCGAACACCAGTTGGCCCATGTGGTGCGTGATCCTCTCGGGCGTGCCTACAACCGTACGACCCATTTGCCGGAACGGCGAAAGATGATGCAAGCGTGGGCTGATTACCTGGACCGGCTCAAGGCTGACGGAGCAGGCGCCATTAGCCGGGGTCTCAGGTGAATACTGTCACTGTTCAGTCGGCCGTTGCGGTGAAAAAAAAGTTGCGATGAACGGGCCGATGCCAGAACGCGGCGAGGCATGAGAGAAGGTTCTTGACAGAGGGGCAATCGGTACCGCTCCCGGTTCCTCTTACCATACCTGAGTATTCAATCTTGACGTTGCCCTTTATTCGGCGGATGGGTCACAGGGATGCCTGTTTAAACAGCCTAAACTCCCCGGGTCCCTCTGCTACCTGGAGGGCTTTGCCAGTAATCCGTAGGAAATTCCGCGACGGGGCGCTGCGGTTTCACGCAGTCCTTTTATCCTCGGCGCTTCCATCCGATCCTTCCCCTGGCTTCCCACCGACGCGCCTGTTCGATCTCGGGCGCCGAAAACTCCACTTCCCTCTCATCTCCTCCTGTGGTGACTGTGCGGCCTGCAGCCTCCCAAACGTGCCTGCCCGTACCATCCTTCTTTTCGGGTCCTTGGTTGCCTCGTGCCGCTGGCCTGGTGCTCGGGCCGGCAGGCCGGCGCAAGCCATCTGCCAGAGCGCTGACGCTCGCCCTTCGGGGCGTCTGTCATTGGCTTGCCCATGCCGGCTGTCTGAGCGGCCCGGCCCCGGGCTCCGCTTTGTCCTCCCGTCGTCGGGTTTGGCCGTCGCCGCCGGTCTTGGGTGAGCGGCGACGCTCACAAACCCTTAAACGTTCAGGAGGACACAAGAAATGGCAAACCAAAAACCCCTTGAAGAAGTTCGGATCGGTACTGTCAAGGCAGCGATTTGGAAGAACGAGGTTGCAGGCAAGACGCGCTACAGCGTCACCTTCTCCCGGATCTACCGCGATGCGGAGGGCCAGTGGAAGACGACGCAGAGCTTCGGGCGCAACGACCTGCTGGTTCTGGCCAAGGTCGCCAATCGGGCTCACTCGCGCATCTTCGAGCTGCAGCGGACCGAGGATGAATCCGGGCAGGCTGCGTGAAACCGCAGCGCCCTGGCGGCGGGGTCGACCTGCCGCCAGGGGCCTAACTCATACGTTGCCTCGGGTTGGCCGGGGACGGCATTGGGGCCTTCGTTAAGGAACGGCGACCCCTACTCAGCCCACTCACGTCTTCCAACCCGGATCCGCGGCAATGAAATGTTCACACATGCACCGTGGTACGTTTTCGCGGACCCGGTGTGGCCACTTGAAGACCGCCGGCCGGCGCCGGGCCGGAGCCGCAACACAACCCATTTTAATTCGGCGGCGTCAGTTCTTGGCGGTAAAGGAGAAATCCCATGAGCGACGAAGACGCGTACCAGCGGATCCTGGCGTCGTTGTCCGACGCCATGCTCGACGATAGCCACTGGCCGGCCACCTCTGCCCTGATCGACGAGGCCTGCGGCCTGACGAGCAATGCTCTCATGATCGGCGAAGGCCCGAAGGATGACATCCGGGTCCTCACCCCGGGGTTCTACCGCCGGGGACAGCGCCATGAAGAGCAGGAACGGGAGTACCTCCAAATCTACCATCCCATCGACGAACGCGTGCCGCGGGTGCGGCGACTGCCCGACAGCCGTCTGGTGCACGTCACCGACCTGTACACG
>JAPVWS010000147.1 GCA_027493295.1 Candidatus Versatilivorator vitaminiformans
CCTCTGGCATGCCGTGGCCACCAATCGAACCGATCGGGACCGGGTTGCGGTGATCGTGCGCTATGCCCCCTGGTGGTTGAACCTGGACCCTCTCCGGCCCGGCACCATCGATCGCGAGGACATCGTGGACGCCACCGGCGGGGTCAACGCCGAGGTACCTTCCCTGCCGGCATCGGTATTCGAGCGCTTGCCCGAAGAGGTCAAGGGATTGCTCCGTTATTCGGTCGACGGCTCGGCCCCCTCCGGTTGAAGGGAGACGTCCCGTCGCTTCAAGGCTTCCTGCAGCGCATTCGCCCCCGCCCATAGCGAAAGCGATTTCACTCCCTCGAGCCGGAGCCCATCTGGTATGATGGGCCTCCGGATCAGGGCGTGGCGTTGCTGCCTCGAACCGGATAACTCCTCTGTCTGCAACCCCATGCCTATAGAAACTTGAGGGCCTCAGCCAACAAGGATCCATGTCCATGAGCGAAGCCAGGCTGTCGGATAAAGCCATCATCATTCATCCCGACGACAATGTGGCCGTGGCCAAGGCCACCATCGGCAAGGGTACTCAGTTGAGTTCCAACGGCACCCGTCTGTTGGTCAACCAGACGGTTCAACCGGGCCACAAGATCGCATTGCGAGGGATCGCCTCCGGCGAAACCGTTCTCCGTTACGGGGAAATCATCGGGCTTGCAACCTGTCCCATTCCCCAAGGAGGCACGGTCCACAATCACAATATGGCTCCGGACACGAGGGGTCGGCAGAAGTCGACCGAAATCGACCCCACACCGGTCCGATTCCGACCGGCCAGCGAGGTTCCAAGCTTTCAGGGCTACCAGAGAGAATGGGGGGGCGTGGGCACCCGCAACTACGTGGTGGTGCTTTCTACCGTAATCTGCTCCAGCCATCCGTGCCAGCTCATCGCCAGACACTTCGAGCAACGGTTTCAGGACGACCCCCATTTCGACGGGGTCATACCTATTACTCACCAGGAGGGATGCGGCGGCGAGAAGGGGGAGGACATCGCCCAACTCATGCGCGTCTACAACGGGATCATGTACCACCCCAACGTTGCCGCTGTGCTGGTTGTGGGTCTTGGGTGCGAGGAAAGCAACGTGGAATGCGTGCAGGGGTGCCACTCCAGCCTTCCCCTTCAGTTGCAGACCCATACCCGGGGGCGGGTGCGCTATCTGACCATCCAGGGAGCCGGAGGCACCACCCCGACCGTGAACCAAGGCATCCAAATTGTTGAGGAACTGGTGGAACAGGCCCGAAAATGCAGACGCACGAGCGTGTCCGCCAAACACTTGCTGCTGGGCCTGCAGTGCGGGGGGTCGGATGCCTACTCGGGCATCTCAGCCAACCCGGCTCTGGGACGGGCCAGCGACCTGATCGTCAGTTGCGGCGGCACCACCGTCCTGCCGGAAACACCGGAGATCTATGGCGCCGAGCATCTGCTGATGCGGGGTGCGGCCTCCACCCAGGCTGCCGAGGGATTGTGGAAAATCCTGGAACGGTACAAGGCCTATGCGGCCGCCCTTGGAGGAGAACTGGACGAGAACCCTTCCCCCGGAAACATAGCGGGCGGAATATCCAACATTGTAGAGAAATCGCTGGGAGCCATTCGCAAGGCAGGAAACACTCCGCTGCAAGGAGTCTTCAACTACGCCGAAAGAATCAATCGATCCGGCTTTGTGATCATGGACTCACCCGGTTTCGACACCCCGTCGGTATCCGGGTTGGTGTCCAGCGGCGCCAATGTGGTCTGTTTCACCACCGGGCGAGGGACTCCCACCGGAAACCCCATCGTCCCGGTCCTAAAGATCGCGACCAACAGCCGCATGTTCCAACATCTGGAAGAGAACATGGATATCAATGCCGGCACGATCATCGATGGGACTCAATCCCTGGACGAGGTTGGCCGGAATATTTTCGACACCATCCTGGCCACTGCATCCGGCGAACACGCCAAGAACGAGGTCACCGGACACCGCGAGTTCGCCCTCTGGCGCGCCGGTCCGATGTTGTGATTGAAGGGGCGATCTCTCTCAAGCGTTTCCCAACCAACCCTCTTGCGAAATTCGGCAGCGGGACGTTTACCCGAAATGGCCACAAAAGGCACAAAGACACAATTTGTGACTTTTGTGCTTTTTGTGGTTACGCAGCATTTTTCGCCAGGTTTCAACCGCGGCCCGCGCCCTTCTCGACCCACCACTTCCCCTCGGCCACTTTCCTTCAGTTGCGAAGACCGATTTGGGTTGCAGCCACCTTCAGGTTCTGCTTGACCTCCTGGGCGTCTGACGCCTGGGGCTTCATGGCCAGGTAGCGATTCCAGTCCCGGATTGCGGCGGAAAAATGTTGGAGCCGAAAAGAGACGGAGCCACGGTCCCGAATCTCTCCGGCTGCTTCCGGAAAGATGAGAATGATCTTTGCGATCACGTTGAGGGCTCTTTCGAAATCCCTCTGGACCAGGTAGATCATCTTCAAGTTGGCCAGGAGGCGCCCCAGAATCTGACGCTTGCTGACGCAATCCAGAAAGGAGCGGTGAAAGGAAAACTTCTCCCCATGCAGTCGTTTCAGGCGCTGGCGACACTCCGCTTCGGTGACCGTCTTTCCTCCGAAAAAGGGGTCGATCAGCCACTCGCCACCGGCCGCCACGCACTTCACCAGAAAATGGCCGGGCAAGCCGACGCCACGAATATCCAGTCCGAGCCGCCGCCCCACCTCCATGTAGATGATGGACAGGGTAATGGGAATTCCCGTGCGACGGTCGAGAACCTCGTTCAGGAAACTGTTGCGGGGGTCATAGTAGACGTCGGAATTTCCGGAAAACCCTTCCTCGCGATACAAGGTCCGGTTGATGCCGTCCAGGCTGTCGATCACATCCGGTTCCACCGAAAGGGATAGCTGACCCGCTGCCCGCTCGGCCAGCCGGTCCAGGCGCATCAGGTAGTTTGACAGGTCGAGATCGGGATATTCTTCCGAGGCGATCTGTAAAGCCGCGGCTGCCAGGTCCAACTTGACCTCGGGCTGAGTCAGCAAGTTCTTCAGCCCTTCGGTTGCCGGTGTTGGTTGCATGGGAGTCGTCCCCGCTCGCCGGGCAATAGTTCCGAACTTCACTCGAAGCGCAATTCAAATCCGTCGTGGACGCCCGCTTCCAGGCGCTTGCTTGCAGATGCCTGGTTGCAGGATATTTCCAACAGACCCAGACTGCCCCAGATCACGAACGGCTCGGGGCCCTCGGACTCGCGGTAGGACCGACACAGGCGGTCGACCTGGTGTCCGCCAATGCTCAGCACGAATTTTCCCGCTTGCAAGCGCTCCCGGTAATTCTCGGCCCGGAGATTGGTGATCAGGTTTCCGAATTTGTCGACACGCAGTACCGTTCCGGCCAAACCGTCCCGCCCCGATATCCGCACCTCCGGCAGGCGAAGGGTAACCCTGTCATCGACCAAGCTGCCGAATTGCTCGGGTTCAACCCCTCGACTGAGCCAGGCCGCGACCGGAGCGAAAACATCGCGGCCGTGAAAGGTGTTGCTGACCGGGTGGCGGAAAAACCTCGCGGCCGTCAACTCCAGGCAGGCCACCCGGGTGGAGGCGGCATAGATCTCGCTGAGCACTCCGTTGTCGGGCGCCACAAAATAGGCATGCTCGGTGGCGACCAACAGCGGGCGCCTGCGGCTGCCGACTCCCGGGTCCACCACCACCACGTGTATGGCGCCTCCCGGAAAATAAGCGTAGCTGGACCCGATCACCAGGGCCGCTTCCGTGACATCGTGGGAACGGATGCCGTGGGTCAGGTCCACAATCCTGACGTCCGGAGCAATCGAGAGAATGACGGCTTTCATCATGCCGACGTAGGGGTCCCCCACCCCGAAGTCGGTAGTCAGAGTGATGACAGGGTTGCTCCCGATTGTGGGTCGCCACTGCATGGTCCTGAGTCAAATCGGCAGGTCAACGCCCTGACCGTCCCTCGTCGATGGAGACCGGCGGCACGCCGCTCTTGTGGTTGGTGCGGCGCTACTCGTCTTTGGAGGCGCGTGGTGGCGAGCACCGAACCCGGCTACGGTCCGGCATCGGAGTCGGACGTCAATGTAGTGAGGTTGAGTGGATTGACACGTGCACCGTTGATGCGACAGCCCCAGTGCAGGTGGGGGCCGGTCACCCGACCGGTGGCGCCGACCTCCCCGATGATTTGGCCCTGCGCCACCTGGTCTCCCGTCTTGGTCCGCATCCTCGAACAGTGGGCATAGACGGTATACAGCCCCAGCCCGTGGTCCAGAATGATGGTCTTGCCGGCAAAAAACAGATCCTTCGCCATCACCACCTTGCCCGCATTGGTAGCCCGGATCGGAGTTCCGGTGGTAGCTTTCAGGTCGACTCCCGAATGCGGGCTGCGAGGTTCTCCGTTGACGATTCTGCGTCTGCCAAAACCACTGGTCAGCTTGCTCGCAACCGGCCGGACAAAGGGCTCCGTCCACATCCTTCGAGCCGTGGCCGACTGCCAGATTTCGGTCAACTGCCGGTGCTCCCGCGCAGCCCTCTCCGAGTCCCTCGGGTTGAGGGTGACGTACTTCTGCCGGACTCGAATGCGCTGCGTTGGAAATTTCTTTGGCAGAACCCTGAGGCTCTTTCGGATCGGCTTGGACCGCCCCTCCGACATCCAGACCGTTCCGGTCAAGGTATGAAGGCCCGGCTTGACTTCGAGATCGACCCCGGCTAGACCCTCCCAGCGTCTTCCGTCCCCAAGAGGGTAGAACAGCACCTGTTGTTCGATAAAGGAACACTCGACCCGGCTAATGGGACTCCGGGCGTGCAATCGAACCTGCAGAAGGTCTCCCGGCACCAACGCCTTGGAAGGGATTTCCACCAGAACCGGCGCATCGGCCGGCTGACCCACTGGAATCCACCCAAGCAACAGGACCAGGCTAGTCGCGATGGAGAACCATCTGTGCAGAAGTCTTTCTCCTCCGATTGCCTCTCGGGAATGCGGTCGAACTTGCGGCCTGACCGCCCCGAATCCGGTCTTACCGGTGCGGCTCAATTCACCTGCTGGCACATGCCGGGGCGCTCAGCGCCACAGGTTGTGCAGCCCGAAGGTGCTTCCGAGCCAGGGGAGTTGCCTGCTCCAACCGCGAAGGCGGAGTAGCGTTTCTCCACCCGGGTACTCCCGCAGGAATCGCAGGTGGTGGTGGCAGACGTCCGGTAGACAATTTTTTCGAATTGAAGACCGCAATCTCCACACTCGTATTCATAGATGGGCACGGTTGCTGTCCTCGCTGTGGTGTCGAAGTCCGGCGTAAAGAAGTGGGTCTTGCGGAATACCCTGCACGGTAGACGCCGTGAATTGGGGCTCTGCAGCTATCCGAGTCTAGGTCTGGCCGATACCCGCATCTTCGCTCTGAAGCGCCGGAGGCAGGTGGCCACGGGCGCATTTCCCATCGAGGCCCGCAGAATGGAGTCGAAGAGGATTCCTGTCTTTTCCGCCTGCGCCGCCCGCTTTATCCGGGGCCATCGACGCGGCTGGCAGAATGCCAAGCATGCACGGCAATGGGTCAGTACCCTCAAGACCCATGCAAGACCTGTCATCGGCATAAGACCTGTAAATGCTATCACAACCGAGGACATCCTGCAGATCCTCTCACCGATCCGGACCACCAGGGCTGAGACGGCCAAGCGGGTGAAGGGGCGTTTCGAGAACCGGTGTGACCGGGTCCAACACTTAATGGGCTAAATTGACCGCCCATTCCGTATTCGCTTAGGATGAGGTCGAGGTGAAAATATGTGCCTGACGCACCTCGGTGAATGCGCCTGACCGGAAGCCACGAGGTCGATCCCGCTCAGCTCTACTTGAATACAAAATTTTAATCCCCGGAAGGTTCCAGCCTTTTTTGTCAGCGGGACGGTGGTGCGACACCGAAATTAGGTGGAGCGGCAGTGTGATGCTTGATCAATATTGGAGGGATACACGTTTCGCCCGTACACTTGGGCCGATTTGGCTAGCGTATCCGATGAGCAACTCATTTCTGCATATAACCAGTCGGTTAGCATGACGGCTGTCGGAATTGAGTATTACCTCGAGGAAATTAGACATGGACGACAAGCTCGCGTTGCCGCTAGCGTAGAAAAGCTGACCAACCGTATATTGTGGCTGACCGTCTGCGTCACTATCCTGACCTTCTTCAAGGTTGAGGTGACGGTTGTAATTTTAGTCCGGTGAAAGATACCGTGTTTCCTGAATCGTTTTCCTCTTTTTATACAAGCCGGCCCATTCTCACTTGAAAACCTTTACAAACTTTTGGACCAAGGCGTGAAAAAGCCGGTGGCTGTGTTTCTATTGATCCTTCTCACATCGGGTATCGCGAGTACTCTACTCGGCATGATGGCATCCGCTTTCGTGGTTCTGGTGCTGATAATGGGAGTGTTTATCGGAGTGGCCCATTACGCACACCTAAAGTCACCACAGCCGCCGCCACCGGTGGAACCAGACCTCGGAACCGAGCATCCCATCAGGATTCACAAGCTAGTTCCGGATGATCGGGGACCCGGTTTCTTCGACGCTGACGGATAGTCCGGGACTCTCGCATACAATTCCCCAAGCTTCGTCTTGATGAGCCCGCCCACCGATTTCTCGGGCTTCGCGTTATGCTCATACGCCATCCCATGGGTTAATTACTTCGATCCCCATTTCTTCGAAGTACCGAACGTTGCGTGTCGCAACCGCCATGCCGCGCGCTTGGGCAATCGCTGCGATCTGGCAATCGGCTTGCGCGATCGGCCGGCCCCGAACCAGTCCGCGCGCGGCACCGCGCTCAGCCAGTTGGTGCGGTTGTTCCAGTTCATCCCTCCCATCGCAGGACTTAGAGCCTCCAGCGCTCCCGACTGCGACGATGCGACGCTTTCGATTACGGCGGGTGGCAGCGTACTGAAGGTGAGTCCGCCGTTGGGTTGCGTTTCGAAGTGCAAACCGACCATGGCGACCGGCTGAGTACAGGAAACGGTCGCCGTCCCATCGCGGAAGTTGGACGGAATCGAGATGAGTCGGTTGAGCAGCCTTCCCGACCAGTTGGTCTTTGAAGGCACCGAGAGAGAGGCTTCGCCC
>JAPVWS010000148.1 GCA_027493295.1 Candidatus Versatilivorator vitaminiformans
GGTGGCGGCAATGCCCAACCCCCGGAAGTCCTCCCGGGTCATCACGTCCTCCACCACCCCGATCCGGGGACGATCGCAGGCAAAGGCAATCGAGGCCGTCCCCACCGCATCGCCCCCGACCCTTGCCAGAGCCACCCGCGTTCGCAAGGTTTGGCTGTATGCGCCCCGCATGGACTGAAGCCAATCCACATCGGTTCGGGCCCACTCCTGCTGGAGCAGCTCGATGATGACCATGCGGTCGGCGGGCGCGATGGGATAGGTCAGCTGGACCACCTCCATCTGCCGCCCGTCCTTGAACGTGACGGTTCCACTCCGGCTCATGAGCCTGCGCCCCCGTTTCCGATCGATTCGCTCAAACTATCTGCCACGACCCTTGGCTGCCACCGCAGGTTGCACAACCCCACGAAGCCTCACAATCGGCCCTCGGAGCCGAGGGGCTGGGCCACGGCTTCCCCCTCTGCCCCCGGCCGAACCGATTCCGCTTTATCAACGCTCCAGATGGAATCGGAGAAGAAGCGGCAGGAATCGAACAGGTGTTCCCGGACCTTGAACCCGGACTGCAGGGCGAACCATTCGATATCCCAAAGCGAGTACTTGCAAGAATGCTCGGTGTGGATCGGCTCCCAGGCCTCAAAGTCAAAGGAGCGTCCGATCTGCTCGACAAAGACCGACTGCCGCTCCTGGCTGACCAGGTAGCTCTCCATGGAGCTGGAGAAAGCATCGTAGGTGCCGAAGTGGCGAAACTTGGCTATGTCGAAACACCCTCCCAGCTCGCGGTTGATGCGCTCCAGCAGATTCAGGTTGAACCGGCTGGTCAACCCCAGGGAGTCGTTATAGGCGCGAAGCAGGACGTCAATGTCCTTCCTGAGGTCGAAGCCTATCAGCATCAGATCGTCGTGATTCAGGCACTTCCAAGCGCTTTGCAGAAAGAAACAGGACTCCTCCCGGGTGAAGTTACCGATGGAGGACCCCAAAAACAGCACCAGGTTGCGCCGCCGGTAACGATGGTTCAACCACTTCAGGCCATGAAAATAGTCCCCCACCAGCCCCTGGGTCTTGAGGTCGGGGAACCGGGCCTTGACCATGCCGACCAGCCCATCCATGGAGGATGCCGAGATATCGATGGGCACGTACTGAAAATCCAGCCCGGATTGCGTAAACCGTTCCAGGAAGAGAGCGGTCTTCCGGCTCAGACCGGGGCCGAGCTCCACCAGGTTAAATGGATGTCCCGCCACACAGGCGGCGATCCTCTCCCACTGGCTCTCCAGAATCTCCAGTTCGCACCCGGTCAGGTAGTATTCCGGCAAGCGCGTGATCCGGCGGAACAGCTCGCTTCCTTGCCGATCGTAGAAATACTTGGAGGGGATGGACTTTCGTGCCGCCGAGAGGCCCGACAGGACATCCAGGGCAAAGGCGTCCCGATCGTCGAAGGAGTCGGCGTGGTCCTTCGCCCCCAGAATGTTGACGCTTACAGGCACGCTCGCCTCCCTCAATGCAGGTCCTTCGCCAGTCGAATGCCCGTGAACTGCCAGCGCTTGTCGCACTGAAAGAAGTTGCGGTAGCTTGGGCGAATGTGGCTCTTGGGCGTGGCGCAGGACCCACCTCTCAGAACCATCTGGTTGCTCATGAATTTTCCGTTGTACTCGCCGAGCGGACCCCGGTCCTGGCGGTACCCGGGATAGGGCAGGTAGGCGCTTCCCGTCCATTCCCAGACGTCCCCGAACAGTTGGCGCACCCCCGGCTGTCCCTCCCCGGACCCGCATCCCCCGGGAGCCGGATGGAAGCGGCCGTCTTCCAGAAAGTTCCCCTGCATCGAACGTCCATGCTGCCGGGCGGCCCTTTCCCATTCCGCCTCGGTCGGCAGGCGCCTATCCTCCCAACGGGCATAGGCGTCCGCTTCATAGAAGCTGACGTGGGCTACCGGCTCTGCCAGATCCAGGGGACGGGATCCTCTGAGGGTGACGATCTCCCAATCGCCGTCACGCCGGTCCCAGTAGAGGGGAGACCGCCATCCGTTCTCACTGACGGCGTCCCAGCCATCGGAGAGCCACAGCAAAGGCTCCCGGTAGCCGCCGTCCTTCATGAAATCGAGATACTCACCGCAAGTCACCGGGCGATCCATCAGGCCGTAGTCGGAGAGCCAGGTCTTGTGCCGGGGCCGCTCGTTGTCCCAGGCGAATCCCCCGTCGGGAGCCCCCATCTCGAACATCCCGGCTTCGAACTCGTGAAATGTCGGCGGGGAGGGCGCGGGGGCGCGTCGGATTCCATCCCCGTCACAGGTCCGATAGGTCGGCCTCAAGGGATTGCTCGCCAGGATGTGCTTGACATCGGTGACCAGCAGCTCCTGATGCTGCTGCTCATGGTGCAGGCCCAGCTCCACCAAGTCCGCGAACTCGGCAAAACGACCCTGCTCCAGCCCACCGATCAAGCCCACCAGCTTCTCGTCGACCTCGGTGCGGTAGGCAAAGACCTCCTCCACCGTCGGCCGGGACAGGGTCCCTCGAATGTCCCGGGCCACGCGCTCCCCGAAGCTCTGGTAGTAGGAGTTGAAGACGAAGTAATAGCGGGGATGACAGGCCCGATAGTTGTCGGCAAATTCCTCCAGGATCATGCGTTCGAAGAACCAAGTGGTGTGACCCAGGTGCCACTTGGGAGGACTGACGTCCGGCATGGACTGAATCACGTAGTCCTCGGTGCAGAGGGGCCGGCAGAGATCCCGGGTTGTTTGCCTGACCTTCTGAAAAGCGCTGGAAAGCTCGGATCGATTCATGGGAGGGAATTGAGAACAGGCTGCCGGCCGGTCCGCAAAGGGCGTTAGCGCAAGTGAGGCGAGCCCTCGCCGCAATCTCAAAGGCGCGCCCGTCAGGGCCCTCGGTGCCCAAAGCCGCGACAGGTCCCTGCCTGCAAACTTCCTGCAACCGCAAAAGGGCAGATCAGCCTACCACACAACCTATCCACGGTCGAGGGAGGGGAAAAGAGTTATCCACAAAGGGGAAAGACGAACCACGAATGGACACGAATGAACACCAATAAACGGATTGAAGAGTTGAGGCGTTTGCAAAATGCGGCAGCGGGATCGTTGCCGAAAATGGCCACAAAAGGCACAAAAACACAAAAAGAGCAGAATGATGAGCCACTTGCAAAATTCCGCAGGTAGGAGACGGACTTGAATAGGGAACGTTGCACGACGAATTTTGCAAAAGGCTCACGAATCAAACCATTCGTGTTCATTGGTGGTTCGCCTTCATTAACGATCGCCCGTTATTTCCCGAATGCCCCTGCGAGGGCTTGGCGCCGTCTCTCGCCTGCATGGGTAAGGAATGTTTATTATGTAGGTCGCTATATGCAAAGTAGGAGGCCTACGGTTGCGCACCATCGTCTGGTTTCGGGGAAAGGACCTACGGGTCGGGGACCACGAGCCCCTTGCCAGGGCGGCCGCCGAGGGGGAGGTGATCCCCCTGTTCGTTCTCGAACCCCGCTTCTTCGGGCCGGGCCGGGCGCAGCGCGCGCCCCACCGGATGCAGTTCCTGCTGGAATCGCTGGAGGGGCTTCAGAAAGGTCTGTCGCAGCGGGGCAGCGGGCTGGTTCTGCTGGAAGGACCGAGCACATCGGCGCTTCCGAGAGTGGCCGCGCAGTGGAAGGTGGACCGTGTCTGGGCCCATAGGGGCTCCGAGCCCGGCGGCCGCGCTCGGGACATCGAAGTCGCCAGTGCCCTGGACGTCCCGCTCAGACTCTTCGAAGGGGAGACTCTGACGCCTCCGGGGAGCATCCGGACCCGGGCCGGCCGGTCCTTTTCGGTCTTCACAGCCTTCAAACGGGCTTTCCTGAAAGAAGCACTCGTCGGCTGGGCGCGCCCCGTTCCCGAGAGCCTGCCCCCGCTGCCCTCCGGCCTCGGCCTATGGACCGGCGGCGTGCCGGATTGCTCCGACATCGGACTCGAACTCAACTCGAGGGTGCGTGAAGGGGGAGAGCAAGCCGGCCGCAAGCGCCTCCGCAGGTTTTTCACCGGCTCAACCACGAGCTACGTGACTTTCCGTAACAACCTGGACCGGTGGGCGACCAGCAACCTCTCGGCCGACCTCAAGTTCGGGACCCTTTCGGTGCGCGAGGTCTGGCATCGGTCCTGGAAAAACCTCCGGGACACCCCCTCGGGCACGTCGTTCAGGGATCAGCTCCTGTGGCGGGAATTCGGCTACCACACCTTGTGGGACCGCCCAGAGGTGCTGGAGCGGCCCTTCCGGAATGACTTCCTCGGCTTTCCCTGGGAATTCGACGAAAAGCTCTGGCGCGCCTGGACCGAAGGCAGCACCGGCTTCCCCCTGGTGGACGCCTCGGCCCGGCAGTTGCTGCGGGAAGGCTGGGTTCCCAACCGGGCGCGGATGGTATCGGCCAGCTTTCTGACCAAGCAGTTGCTCATCGACTATCGGCTGGGCGAGGCCCACTACATGAAGTACCTGGTGGACGGCGACCCGGCCCAGAACAACCTGGGCTGGCAGTGGTCGGCGGGTTGCGGCTGCGACGCCCAACCCTACTTCCGGGTGTTCAACCCTGTCCTCCAGGGGGATCGATTCGATCCGTCGGGAGGCTATGTGAGACGATGGCTCCCCCGGTTGGACCGACTGCCCAACCGTTATATTCACCGTCCCTGGGCGGCCCCCGCCCGCGTCCTCGAGGAGGCGGGCGTCCGCCTGGGACAGGATTATCCCTATCCCGTGGTGGACCATTCCCTGGCCCGGGACCGTTTCCTGAAAGTGGCGCGGAACTACCTTCGTGGCCGGGGGGTTAGTGCGAGGGGGTAGGCCGACCTCAGGGATTCAATCTCCAGATGCCGTAGTTCAGATAGGTAGCGTACCCCACCCAGGCAAGGTAGGGCAGCAGAAGCAGAGCCGCCACCAGGCTGTGGGATTTGAAAGCCAGAAGGGTGATCAGGATCGCTACCCAGAGCAGCAGGATCTCCACCAGGGCGGCGCCGGGCTGGCGCAGGCCGAAGAAGAGGAAGGACCAGGCGATGTTCAGCAGCAACTGCATCCCGAACAGGGCAAAGGCCAGCCGGGCTCCCTCGAACCCAGACCGGGTCCAGACCTGCCAGGCCGCCACCGCCATCAACACGAAGAGCGTGGTCCACACCGGTCCGAAGACGCTGTCCGGCGGCGTCCCGGGCGGCTTGACGAGCCCGGGGTACCAGTCCTTGACCGATTCCGCCGTCGCCAGCGAGCCGAGATAGCCGGCTCCCAGACACACCAGGAGCAGTGCAGCCAGCACGCCCAGAGATTGCATCGGTTAAACCTCCTCGCGGCCTGTCGCCGCTGCCTGTTGTCCACCCGAGAGCCGGGCGATGCATCTGAGCATGCCCTCGAAGATCAACCGGTGGAGAGGGTAGAGAACATACCAGTAGGCCAGGCCCGCCAGCCCCAGGGGTTCGAACTCGGCTGTCTGCCGAATGACGGATCCGGACCCGGAGGGCTCCACCTCGAACTGCAGCCAGGCTCGGCCCGGCAGCCGCATTTCCGCCGACAGCCTCAGCAGCCGATCGGGCTCGAAGGCCTCGACCCGCCAGAAGTCGATGGTCTCCCCCACTGCCGGACGCTCCGGATCCTTGCGGCCGCGCCTCAGGCCCGGTCCGCCGGCCATCAGATCCAGCCACCCCCGTAGCCTCCAGAGCCAGTTGAAGGCGTACCATCCGGCCCTGCCTCCAATCTTGCGGATCGGCGCGAAGGCTGCGCCGGCCCCGGCTTCGACCTTGTGCGCCCGAGAGTCGACCAACCGGGCGCCATAGCGAACGCCCGCCATTCCCGGGGCCCTCCCCGACGAGGACAGGGCATCGGACCAGCGGGTTTGGGCGAATTGACGATCTTCGTTCACCAGGGCGCGGGCAATCGATTCCCGGAGTGTGCGCGGCCGAATGTCGAATCGGTCGAGCGCCTCCGGCTTTTTGACGACGGTCTCGTTTCTGAGGCTGTCGACCAGCTTGCGGCCCACACGGGCATAGACCGGGGTGACCAAGCCAAGCCACAACCCTGACAGCCTCGGGGACAGAAGGGGAACCGGGATCATCACACGGCGGAGTCCGCGCTGCCTGGCGTATTCCCGCATGATGTCGCTGTAGGAAGCCCGGTCCCGCCCCCCGATCTCGAATACGCGGCTCTCGGAACCGGGATGGTCCAGCGCAGCCACTAGGTATGCGATCACATCCTCGACGGCGATTGGCTGAGACAGGGTTCGCACCCATCGCGGCGTAATCATCACCGGCAGCCGGTCCACCAGGGCGCGAATCATCTCGAACGACAGGCTGCCCGATCCGACGATGATGGAGGCGCGAAACTCCAGCGTAGGGACGCCGGAATGCCGGAGGATTCGGCCCACCTCCTGGCGGCTGGCCAGGTGGCTGGAAAGATTCTCCTGACCGCCCAGTCCTCCCAGGTACACGATCCGCCCCACCCCTGCCGAGCGGGCCGCCTCCCCAAAGGCTCTGGCGGCGAGCCGGTCCGCTTCGGCAAAGCTGTCCCCCGACGCCATGGAATGGACTAGGTAATAGGCCGTCGAGACGCCTCGCATGGCGGCCGGAAGCGTCCCCGGCCGCGTCAGGTCCCCCCCGACCACCTCGGTGCCGGGGCCGACCCGCACCCGGAGAAACTCCGGGTGGCGCGCCAGGCAGCGGATCGACCGGGTTTGCTCCTCGAGTCGCGCCAGCAACCTGCCGCCGATATATCCGGTGGCTCCCGTAACCAGTATCCGTCCACCGGCTTCGACCGAACGCAATCTCGGTTCGCCGGCGTCGACCAGAGGCAATTTCAGTTGCTGCCTTATTGCTTGCAAGGGGTTCCTTTCTAATCCGGAAAGCGCTCGAGCAGCCGTTCCCGGCGATAGCGAAAGATCCGGGACAGATCCGGCGCCACCAACCACCGGTCGACCAGCCGGCCGCCCCAGACAGCGTACCGTACCTGGTCCTCGACCAGCGTGCCGCCCTCCACCGGACGGAAGCGGTGCCGGTGAATCCATCGGCGATAGGGACCCCGGACCTGTTCATCCACAAAGAGACTGGGGGGATTCCAGGCCGTGATGCGGCTCCGCCAACGCAGGGGAATTCCCCGGAGCCGGAGGCGGTAGTCGATTTCCGTGCCTGACTGGATGGCAGTCGGCGAGGGGTCGACAATTTGAAAGTGCAACCAGGGCGGAGTCAGCAGATCCAGGTTCCGTGCATCCGCGAAAAAGGGAAATATCTCCTCTGGAGTCCGCCGGATCAGGACCGCACTGTGCAATTCGAAGGTTCTCACGCCGTTCCTCCCGGGATCGGAAATGTAGTTGGATGGAATGTTACGCCCTACGAATCCATCGTGTGGTCTCGGTCTCAAGCACGGGCAAAATTTTGATTAACATCGATGCACAGGATTAACAGGATTATTTTCGATGGTCTGGTCCGGGTGCTCCGGGGCGAGAGTATTCGGCCCCTTGAGTTTGACCATCAACTTTTCTTGAACAACGATTCTCAAAAACCCGCTCCCAAGTTCTTGGATGACTTCACCCGCCCACCCGATCAGTGAGTGGGTCCGCTTCCTGCACAGTAGCCTCTCGCCCTGCAAATCCTGTACATCCTGGTAATTCGAGTTGATTCGTGTCCATTCGTGGTTCGTCTTTTTTAACGGAGCCTTTTGCAAAATTCGGCAGCGGGACGATTACCAAAAATGGCCACAAAAGGCACAAAAACACAAATCGTGACTCTTGTGCCTTTTGTGCTTTTTGTGGTTGGACAGCATTTTTCGCCAAGTCGCACCCGAAATTGAAATAGGCAGAACCTCAGGTTGGCCGGGACAATGACCTGCCGCGCTGCGAATTTTGCAAATAGCTCAACGATCAATCATTTTTTTGGGAGTGTTCCGCACCTCAGACCGGGGGCCGGCCAATCAGGAATCGCTCCCCTCGCCACCCTTGGCCGGGGACGACAACCCGACGGCCTCCAGCAGAAAGCGGGCGGCCTGGGCGGGAGACTCCCCATCCACGTCTACCCGCTTGTTGGCGGCTCTCATGGTCCCGTCATCGATAATCCCGTCAAAGACCTCCAGCGCCTTGACCAGTTCGCCCCTGCGGGCGGCAGCCGGGGAAAGCACCAGCACCGCGTCATAGGGAGGCAGCGCCTGCAGCGGATCGGCCAGGACCGCCAGGTCGTACTCGATGATGCGGCCGTCGGTGGTATAGGCGGAGATCACATCCACCACTCCCTCGCGGGCGGCGGCGTACATGAGGCTGGGATCGAAGGTTCGCCGTTCTCTGAAGTCAAGACGGTAAGCCTCTCGCAGGGCTGCCCATTCGGGCCGGACAAAGAACTCGAAATCGGCCCCGATCGTCATTTGAGGGGCGTGGCCGGTGAGGTCCTGAATGGAGGCGAGCTTCAAGGCCTCCGCCTTGTGCCTGGGAACTGCCAGGCCGTAATTGTTCTCGAACCCCAGCGCCCCCAGGACCCGGACCTGGTGCTCCCGCTGGAGCCAGTCCTTCATCTGTTCCAGCAGATCCGCCCGCGGGGGAAGGTCCCGCCGCTTCATGACGTTGGCCCAGATGGTACCCGAGTAGTCCACGTAGCAATCGACGTGGCCGGCGGTCAGGGCGTCGAACAGGATCATGGAGCCCATGCTGGATCGGTTCTCGGCTCGCAGGCCGGCTTGGGTCAATCTCTGGGCGATTGCCTCAGCCAATACGTACTGCTCGGTGAAGGGCTTGGCCCCGACCACTACCGCGGCCGACCCCCTGGCGGTGGGAATCTGCAGAATCAGGGTCGAGAGCAGAATGAACAGCAGGCCGACCCCCGCCAGCCAGCCCTTGGTTCGGCTGCGGCCGGCCACGGCCATCTCCCCCAGACGAATGAGCTGATCCAGCACGATCGCCAGCACCGCCGCGGCCGCACAGCCGACCAGGACCGCGGTGGAGTTCTGGGTCTGCAGGCCGCTGAAGATGTAGTTGCCCAGGCTGGTGGCGCCGACCGGAGTGGAAAGGGTGGCCGATCCCACCACCCAGACGGTGGCCGTGCGGATGCCGGCGATGATCACAGGGGCCGCCAGCGGCAGCTCCACCCGGAAGAGTCTCTGCCGAGAGGTCATGCCCAGGCCCTCGGCGGCTTCCAGGATCTCCGGGGCCACCCCCAGGATGCCGGTGACGGTGTTGCGCAGGATCGGCAGCATGCTGTAGAGCAGCAGGGCGATGAAGGCAGGCAGGAAGCCGATCTGGCCCAGCAGGGGAACCATCAGCGCCAGCAGGGCCAGCCCGGGGATGGTCTGGGCCACGCTGGCGACCGTGAGCACCGGCCATTGCAGCGATTTCACCCGGGTCACCAGGATGGCCAGGGGCAGGCACAGGGCGATTCCGCTGGACAGGGCCACCAGGGTCAGGGTCAGGTGATGCCCCAGGTAGTCTGGAAGGAGCCTCAACTGGTCGGCCAACGCCGTCTCGGTCATTGCCCCTCCCCCCCGGAGCGCAGCATGGATTCCACCTGGTCGGCCTGGCGCCTGGGGGTCTCCATCAGGGCGGCGATATAGGGGTGACTCGGGTTCCGCAGGATCTGCCTGGGAGTGCCCGTTCCCACCAGAACCCCCTGCTTCATCACGGCAATGCGATCGGCCAGCAGCAGAGCCTCGGTCATGTCGTGGGTGACCATCACCACCGTCAGTTTCAGGTTCTGCTGCAGGCGCTTGAACTCCCGTTGCAGGCCGTCGCGGGTGATGGGGTCCAGGGCGCCGAAGGGTTCGTCCATCAGCATGATCCTGGGACGGGCCGCCAGGGCCCGCGCCAGCCCGACCCTCTGGCGCTGCCCCCCTGACAGCTCATCGGGTTTGCGGTCGCGATGGGTCCGGGGAGAGAGGCCGGTCAGGTGCAGCAGTTCGTCGACGCGGTCCCGGCAGGCGTCGGGTTCCCAGTTGAGAAGCCTCGGCACCACCGCCACGTTCTCGGCCACGGTCATGTGGGGGAAAAGGCCGACCCCCTGAAACACGTAACCGATTCCCCGGCGCAGAGCCACGGGATTGACCCGGGAGATGTCCCGGTCCTCCACCAGGATCCGACCCCGGGTGGGCTCCACCAGGCGGTTGATCATCTTGAGCAGGGTCGTTTTCCCACAGCCCGAGTCACCCAGCAGCACCAGCAGCTCCCCGGCGCCAACCTCCAGGTCGACTCCCTGCACGGCGAAGCTGCGGCCCCGGTCGTAGGTCTTGGATGCCTGCTGAATGCGAATCATGACGGTGCGGTCGTGCTGTCGAGGCCGGGTTCTCCGGCCGAACGGACGACGGCCTCGGTCTTTTCCCTGCCGGTTCCGGCCACTTCCGACAAATCCCGCGTCCAGTATCCGGGATTGAAGAGCTCCAGGGAAAGAAAGCCCTCGTAGCCGATGGCATCCAGATCTCTCAGAAAGGCATTCAAGGGGAGAATGCCGTCTCCCGGATAGACACGGTCGGCGTCAGTCTGCTCAAACTGGGGAGGCGAGGCGGGTGCGTCGTTGAAATGGCACACGGCAATGGTCTTGGAGGGCAGGTCCCTGATGCCGCCGAAGCCGGAACCGCCCCGGAAGAGGTGAAAGGGGTCCAGCACCAGGCAGCCGTGAGGGTGGTCGGCCTGCCGCACGATGGCCAGCGCCTGTTCCAGTTGATAGACGTTGTGCTGGAATCCCAGGAACTCCATGGCCGGACGAACGCCGAAGGCTTGGCCCTCCTCCAGCAGCTCGCGGTAGCGGGCCGCCGCCAGAGGAATGTCCAGGTGAGGAACGTCGGGAACCGGCGAGGCCACGATGTGGGCCGCACCCACGGCTGCCGCCTGCTCCATCCGCCTGCAGGCCTCCCGGTAGGCGGCTTCCTTGTGGAACCCTTGGCTCTGCATCCAGTCCGACAGGGTGATAACGCTGGCCACCGCCAGGCCCGAGTCCTCAAGGATCCGGCGCAGCTCGGCCAGCGACCGCCCCGACTGCTCGAATCGGTTCAGCTCCTCGGTCCAGAGCTCGATGGCCGAGTAGCCGGTCCGGGCCGCGATGTCGATCTTCTCCAACAGGCCCGCCGGCCGGATGGTGCTGGTATTCAGGCAGAGAGGCCACTGGCGCATGGCGTTTTCCATGGGGGAGTGCGGCCCCCGGCTCCGGTCAGCTTCCGGCGCCCGACACACCTCGGTTCATCGGCGTGCCCACCGGTCCAGTTCGTCGAAGAGGGGGTCGGCTCCCAGCTCGGCTTTCCATTCATCGCAGAGACAGGCGATGGGAGCCTTGAGAGCGGGCAGCGGGTCCGCTCCCGGGGTCATGCCGGAAGCCTGGCCGCGCAACCAGTCCAGAAGCTCCTGCAGGCTGCCCTTGCCTGAACCGGCCAGCTTCGAATGCAGTTGCGGCTGGATGGTCTGCTCGAACTCTCGCTTGCGGTCCACGTCCACGATGTCGGGAAGCAACAGGCCGGCCGGGCCCAGCTCCAGGTCCAGGCGGGCCAGGAGTTCGCGGTACACCAGGCGGGCCAGTTCCTCGGCCCTGCCGCTCACCTCGGTCAACAGATCCATTCCCTTCCGGGACGAACCTCCCCGCGGCGCAAGCTGGCAATAGAACTTCAGCTTGGGCTCGGTTCCGGAGGGGCGGACCGTGACCACGAAGTCGTCCATGGACATCCGGATCACGTTTCTCGGCAGCTTGTCCGACTCGCTGACGAAGGCCCCGAACCGTTCCTGATCCCAGTAATCCAGGAGGTGACGCACCGGATGGCCCGCCAGGGTCCGCGGAGGCGAGTCTCTTAGAGAGGCCATCAGCCGATCCCTCCTGGACACGCCCCCGGCCCCGGCCATGGCGATGGAGCGGCCCACGTCGGCATAGCCTCCCAACTGCTCAAGGATCCCGATGTAGTAGTCCAGAAGGGTGCGACCCTGCAGCCGCAGCCTCTGGTAGAGGGCCGCCAGCACCATGCAGGCCGGAGCGGCATCCTTGTCCCGTATGGTGGGAACCATGATCACCCCGTGGCTCTCCTCGGCGGCCAGCACCAGGTCCCGTGGCCTGGCAACCACCTGGCCGTATCTTCCGGTTCGTTCCAGGGACTTCAGCACGTCGGCGACATATTTGAAGCCGACCAGCAGGTCATCCACGATTTGGGAGCCACCGGCCTTCTCCACGATCCTACCCAGGATGCGGGTCGTCACCAGGGTCTCCACCACCAGCCCCCTCTTGCGCGGTCCCTCGGGATCCAGCATCAGGAAGTATCCCAGAATGGCGGCAATCTGGTTTCCGTCCAGGTGGACCCAGGAGCCGTCGGCCTGCCTGACCTCCAGTCCGACCCGGTCGGCATCGGGATCGCTGGAGAGGACCATGCCCGAGCCGATCTCGTCGGCGAACTCCCTGGCGGGTGCGGTGGCCTGGGGCACCTCCGGATTGGGGGCCTTGAAGGGGATGACAGCGAAGGAGCCGTCTGCGTCCTGACGGGGCGGGGTCCGAACCGGAAAGTTCAGCCGGCCCAGCAGGTCGCCCACCGTCTTCAATCCGCATCCGCACAGGGGCGTGTAGACCACCGGCAGGTCGGGCCGAGGGGTGAAGGTGTCTCCATACAGCTCCAGGTAAGCGTCCAGATAGTCCTGGTGGAGCTCTTCGGGGATGTCCCGCACCAGGCCCCCGGCAAGCGCCTGGTCGAAGGGTATGCTCCGGATGGCGGTAGCCTCCCGCATGGCGTCCATCAGGGCCTGATCCTCCGGCGCCACCGGCTGGCTGCCGAAGGCGTCATAGACCTTGATCCCGTTGTCGTCGGGAGGATTGTGGGAGGCCGAGAGATTGATTCCCCCGGCGGCGCCCAGGCGGCCGATGACAAAGGACAACTCGGGCGTGCTGATCACCGCATCCTCGACCCGCGGCTGTGCAAAATAGGCCGTGATGCCGTTGCCTGCGTAGATCTCGCAGGCCAGCCTCCCCAGCGAGCGCGAGGAGGTTCCCAGCAGCGGGTGACCCTCTCCCAGAAAGCGGTAGGTTCCGGCCAGGTCCTTGAAGACTCGAACATCGTTGGCCACCACCACCGCCAGGTGGCGGCGGCCCGGGAAGGCGGCCCCGAGGTAGTGGCAATGCCCCTGGACGGTCATGGCCACGGTGGCGGGATTGAGCCGGTTGGCCCCGTATCCGACCCTGCCCCGGCGCCCGCCGGTCCCGAAGGGAAGCACCTGCCAGAACGCATCGAAGAGCAGGTCCACCCGCCCGGCCTGGAGGTGTCGCCGGAGGATTTCGGGCTCGGCGTAGGGCACTCGGCCCGAAAGCCACTGCTTCAGGTTATCGCCTGCCTCCCGGCCCCGGTTCCCGTACTTCCGAACCAGCCGGTCAACCGTGGATTTCAGTGCGTCGGCTACCGCCATTTCCTTAACCCGCATTTCTCACCAGGCCGCTGGAGGCATTACAAGAAGTAGATTATCTTCAGCACCTTGATTGGCTCAATGTCAAGGCATTGCGCATAACAGACGGC
>JAPVWS010000149.1 GCA_027493295.1 Candidatus Versatilivorator vitaminiformans
GTGCTCGGGAAGGTCGGTATGCATGGAGTGGATGATGCAGAGGTCGTCGATGCTTTGGGCCACGTGGGGAAAGAGTTCGCTGACCCAGCGGCCGGACTGACCGTGGCGCTGGAACTCGAAGGGCGACTTCATCAGGCCCTCGGTCTTGCGCAACGTTTTGATGTCTACCGCGGCGGGGCGCTGGCCGTGGTATTTCTCCAGCAGGGGCTTATGGTCGAAGGTGTCCACGTGGGAGACGCCGCCGTTCATCAGCAGGTGAATCACCCGCTTGGCTCTGGGTGCGAAGTGCGGCGCCTTGGGAAGCAGGGAACTGCCGAGCTGCGATTCCGAGGCCTGAAGTGTGCCGGAGCCCAGCCATCCGGCCTGGTCCATTACGGCTGCCAATCCCAGGGAACCGATTCCCGTGCCGACCCGGCTCAGCAGTTCCCGGCGGGACAACGGTGCATGAAAGTCCATAGTGCTTCTCCAAGCTCCTGACGCTGCCATCTTCGCACTTCCTCACTTTCCATCTCGTCGTCCAGCCCATCCGTCCACGTCGTGGAGAGACGCGCCAGGCTGGCGGTTGGCCAGAGCAGAAACGGAGAGAGCTTGAGACGATTTGCTTCTCCGGCCCGCCACTCTTTCAGGAGACGCAGCCTCGTTCGATTCTCCCTGAACCCTGCCTTGCGTTTCCGCGGGCGCAGGATGGGGTCTGCTGCGATCCCCTCATGGATGGCATGGCGCACTCCCAAGGATAACCGGCCCGCGCCGTATCTTCCAAGGCCCTTGACGCGGGCAGGATCGGAATAGGGGCGGGCCGCCAGCTCCACCATGGCCGCATCGGAGAAGATCCTGAACGGGGGCCGGTTGCACCGCAACGCTTCTGTCTCGCGAAAGGCGTGGAGCGAACGGAGGACCGCCAATCCTCGTCCGTCGAGGTCGCGACTGCCCTTGACCGAGAGGAATCGCCACTCGGCGTCCGGCGCCACATGACGAATGCCCTCAAGGCGTTGGCATTCCTCCTTTACCCACTCCGTTCTGCCAAGCTTGTCCAGTCTTTCGTATAGGAGTGTGGCAAGCCGGTCGAGGTGAAGCACATCCAGGGCCGCGTAGCGCAACAGGGCTCCCGTAAGCGGCCGGCGGGACCAGTCGGCACGCTGCAACTTCTTGCTTTTGTCGATCTCGATGCCCAGATATTCCGACAGGACCGCTGCCAGGCCGAGCTTCTCGGACCCCGCGAAGGCGGCGGCCATGCTGGTGTCGCACAGGCCCCGCACGGGAAACTTCCAATCACGATCCAGGAGCCGCAGATCGGAGTTGGCAGAGTGGAAGACCTTCTCTACGGCGGCGTTGGCCAAGAGTTCCCCGAGAGGCGCCATGTCCTCGATTGAGAGCGGATCGATGAGGTATACGGCGCCAGGGGTTCCAAGCTGCACCAGACACACCCGTTCGGGGTAGCGGTGGAAGTTGTTGGACTCCAGGTCCACCGCAATGCGTGGCAGCCGCTGCGCCGATTCGACGATTTCCTCCAACCGCGCCCAGGTCGTTACTTGTTCACCCGGGTTCCTGCCGGTTTGCTCCAACCCCGCACCGTTCGTGGGACCGGCCATCACGTCCGGATGAGATTGTTTCGAGCCTGCTGCCGAATTGGGCGCCTGACCGGCAGCGAAAGAAACCCTCTGCGTGGCGCCGGATCCCGTTTCTCCCGATGGTGTCCGGAGGAGAGGGTGCGTTGTTTTTGTTGTGCTGATCTTGTCGGTCTCTCTCAACGCACGTGCATCAATTCGTTTGAGCTCAGCAGCACCTGGGCGTACTGTTCCCAGCGGGTCAGCCGCTTGGGCCGGCCTGCTCCCGGGTCTTCCGCCAGGAATTCCAGGGCCAGTCTCCGTTCCGTTTCCGATGGGGGCCGCGAGAACACCAGGCGGAAGGCCTCATCGACGCGCTTGCCGTTGTCCTCCACCACGGAGAGGCGCCGGGCCAGGGCTTGGGCTCGAGCCACCATGAAGGGGCTGTTCATCAGAAAGAGCTGCTGCTGAGGCACGGTGGAGACGGTTCTCTGGCTGCGGGAGAGCCAGGCGCTGGGAAAGTCGAACAGGCGCAGGAACTGGTCGGAAGCCGAGCGCATGTCGCGGTGGACGGAGGCGTAGAGAGTTCGCCGCCGGCTGCCGAGAATGTCCTCGATCGAAGGACCCCCGATCTGCAGATCCTGCTCGCCGGCGGCGGCCAGCAGTCCGTCCCGCCAGGCCTCCACGTCCAGACGCCTGGGATTCATGCGCCAGAGCCAGCGGTTCTCGCCGTCCACCTCGAAATTGGCGCGGTGGAAAGCGCTGCTCTGGCGGTAGGTGGCAGACAGCAGGATCTCCCGGTGCATGCGTTTCATGGACCAGCCCGAGTCGATAAAGCGACGGGCCAGCCAGTCCAGCAGCAGCGGGTGGGTGGGAGGTTCTCCCATGAATCCGAAGTTGCTGGGCGTGCGAACCAGGCCCTGACCGAAGTGGTGCTGCCAGATGCGGTTGACCATGACCCGGGCCGTCAGCGGATTGTTCTGGCTGACGATGGTCCGGGCCAGCTCCAGCCGGCCGCTGCCATGAGTGAAGGGCGCCGGCCGGTCCCCGGCAATGACGCGCAGGAACCGGCGTGGCACCATCTTGCCCGGATGCACCGGGTCTCCCCTGATGGCCACCGGGATGTCCTCCGAGCCTCCCTCGGTGACGCTGTGGACGTGTGCCGGCACCTGGGGCAGCGTCTTCTTGAAGTCTTCCAGCTTGGCTGTCAGAGCGTCGACGACCTTCTGCTGCTCCTTCATGGCGTCGACCTCGTCGTCCTGAAAGAAGATCTTTTTGGTCTTGGCCTCTTCGACGCATTTCTTCTTGTCCTTGAGCACCGCTTCCAGGAACTCGAAGCGATCGGACACCTTGGAGGGCACCGTCCACTTGCGGGACACGTACTCGGTGTTGAAGAAAACGCCCGCCAGAGAGTAGTAGTCCTCAGTGGGGATGGGATCGAACTTGTGGTCGTGGCACCGGGCGCAGGAGACCGTCAATCCCAGAACGGCCCGGGACATGGTGTCGATCTTGTCATCCATGGTGTCGTAGCGGTGGCGCAGCTTGCTCTCCTTTCCACCGCCATCGGATTCGTAGATGGGCCCCAAGGAAAGGAAACCCAGTGCGCTCCAACCTTCCATACCCGCACCGCTCAGCAGGTCCCCGGCGATCTGCTGCATGATGAACTGGTCATAGCCCAGGTCCCGATTGAAGGCCTCCACCACCCAATCCCGATACTTGTAAGCGTTAGGCAAGGCCTTTCGACTATGGTTGTTGGCGCGCTGTTCTTCCGCGTAGCGGGCCAGGTCCAGCCAGTAGCGGGCCCAGCGCTCGCCGTAGTGGGGAGAGGCCAGCAGGCGGTCGACCACGGTTTCAAAAGCCTGGGGTGAGGTGTCCGCCAGGAAGGCCTCGACCTCTTCCGGGGAGGGTGGCAGACCGATCAGATCCAGGGTGACCCGGCGAAGCCAGGTGCGCCGGTCGGCCGGTCCCACCGTTTCGAGTCCCTTCTCTTCCAGGCGGGCCAGCACGAAGCGGTCGAGGGAGGAACGGATCCAGTCACCGTCCCGTACGACGGGAAGCGCCGATTGCGCCAGGGGCTGAAAAGACCAGAACTTGCGGCCCTCCTCCAGGTCGATGGAGTCCTGGACCGGCACGACTCCGGAAGCATCGCTTCTGGGGTCGGGAGCGCCGACCCCCACCCACTGCTCCAGCAGCTCGATCTCCTCCGGTGGCAGGGTCCCCTCGGGCGGCATGGACAGCTCGGGATCCTGGTAGTTGACGGCCTGAATCAGCAGACTTGCGGCGGGGTTGCCGGGAACAATGGCCGGACCTCGGCTCCCCCCGGCTGCCCATCCGTCCCGGGTATCCAGGCGCAATCCTCCCATGGGGGCGGGCTCGGCTGAATGGCAGGCGTAGCAGCGTTCAACCAGCAGCGGGCGGATCTTGGATTCGAAGAATTCGATCTCCGCAGGCTTGAGAACCGGGGGTTGCAGGGCGTCGGCACCGGCGGCCGCAGACTGGGAGGCTGTCGAGAGGAGTCCCCCCAGCAGCAAGAGGGCCAGGCCCGTGGACTTTCGGATAGGAATGCTTGCCGACACGGTCACTTCTTCTGGTTCACGGGGATCGACGATTGATTCATCCAACTACTGATCCAGGCCGGAAAAGGAAA
Organism: Candidatus Versatilivorator vitaminiformans; assembly: GCA_027493295.1. GTDB lineage: Bacteria > Acidobacteriota > Terriglobia > Versatilivoradales > Versatilivoraceae > Versatilivorator > Versatilivorator vitaminiformans. The sequence goes on from JAPVWS010000149.1 coordinate 4,192, forward strand.
ATCAATTTTACCTTTATCCCTATAGCCAAGACAAGGTCAGGCAAGCGCCTAATGCCCCGGTTGCGCTATCTGATCGACTGCGCCGAGACAAACAAGACGCTGAACGCATCAATCCAAAAACCCTTCACCCTCCACCCTTCATCCTTCATCCTTCAAACTTCATCCTTCAAACTTCAAACTTCAAACTTCAAACTTCAAACTTCAAAAAATCACCAGATGGAGTTCATGGACCACACGTCAAGCGATTTCAGCACGGCGGCGCCGTTTTCGGCAAAAACAGCGATACCGAGATCCTCCGCCGGCGCGTAGTTGACCCGCGTGACCGCGGTGCGTCCTTCGTCGATAAACACTTCCAGGACGGACTTGTCGAGAAACAGGTGCAGCTTGAGTGTCCTGGAACCGACCTCCAGCGGCACCTCAGTTCCCGCCACGTTCAAAGTTCCATCGCTGTAACGCAATGAAATGCCGGTCTGCCCATCCCGGCTGCTACGAACCCTCAGCCCGAAGGCGCCGGCGTCTCCCGGGGCGAATTCGGCCTTGATCTCCAGCGCATCCCCGCCGGCGCCCTCGACGACTTTCAACCCGTCGGTCAGGTTCAGATTCTCCAGCTTCAGATGTTTTCCACGCAATCGTTCCAGTTCCGGCGCCGGGGTCTGAATGAGATGATCATCCTGGTCCAGGCTCAGCAGGCGGGGCAGCGACATGCAGCCGTTCCAGCCACGATCGGGTTTGAATCCGCTCACCCATCCCAGCAGGATGGTGCGGCCGGCCTGATCGGTGAACACGGTGGTGCCGTAGACACCCCGGTGCAGGGGTGTCGGCATCTCCTCGCCGCCATAGCCGTAGTCCAGAACGCGAGGCGGGGTCTTGAGGTCCAGGGCGATGGCGTCCGGATCGAAGTCGCCGATCAGATAGCTGATGGGATAGGTGGAGCGGATCAGCACCTGGCGGCCGTCCAGCGAAAAGAGATTAGGGCATTCGCCATCGACCCCCTCGACCTTGCCCACCGCTTCCCAGGCGGTGAGTCGATCGTTTTTCGCCTTGCAGATCAGCCCCTCGGTTTCCTTGAAAGTGGCGAAGACGCCGTCTCCCACCTGAAATACGAACATGTCGGCCCAGTTGGCCCTGACGTCCTCGGGGATCCCACTCTTTCCTGCCGCCAGGCCGATATCGAACCTGCGCCAGACCATGAGGTCCTCATCGAGCGGCTCGGCCGCCCACTGTTCGCGCTTGTTCTTGGAGAGATCCATGGGCGTATGGGCGAAGAACAGGATGGGACTGCCGTCCTTTCGGATGAAGGCGCTGCCGGAGGCTTCCAGCCTGGCGCCTTCCGGCGGCATCAGAACGGGACGCAAGTGCTCCCAACTCACCAGGTCGCGGCTCCTGGTGTGTCCCCAGCCGATGCCGCGCCCTCGGTTGTGGCCGTCCGACAACGGACCCTGTTGGAAGAAAACGTGGTAGTAGCCCCGGTAGTGGAAGCCGCCGCAGACGTCGTTCATCCACAGGGCGGGCGGGCGATAGTGGTAT
>JAPVWS010000015.1 GCA_027493295.1 Candidatus Versatilivorator vitaminiformans
CGGCGCCAGACCACCGGCAGGGCCGAGCCGGCCCACAGGGGTATCCCCATCTCCCGGGCTGTCTCGTACATCCAGCGGGCGTCCTCCCAGCGGTAGGAGAGGTGCTTGTCATTGAAAACCGGCACCGGCCGGTCCCCTTCTCCGATCACGCCCGCGATCTGCTCGAAGAAGTAGCGGCGCGGCAGCATCTCCTGCCCCAGCCTGGATACGGGATAGTCCCCGTGCTCCCCGATCAGCAGGACCCCGTCAACCGCCAGCCTGTCGCCTCCCAGCGTCAGCGCCGCCCGGATGCTTTCATAGATGGGTATGCCGAACTCGTGGGCCAACTGGCGTCCGACATCCCGCTGGTGAATCTGGTCGATGTAGATCGAGGCGATGCGGGTCCGGGGCGGAACCAGGCCGTCGTCGGTGGGAAATCCCCGCAGGAACTTGTCCACGATCACGCCGGCGTGGCTGTTGGGAAAGAAGGTGGTGACGACGGTGGCGATCTTGGGGAGCGGTTTGGAGCGCTTGGCCGGCTCATTAGCTGTCTGCCGCGAGGGATCGGACGCCGGTTGCTGATCGGTGGGACCGGAGCAGGCGGACCCCAGCAGCAGAAACGTCGCGGCCAGGCTGAACAGGAAGCATCGGGGAGTCGGAGCGTAAGGGGGCAAACCGAGAGGGCGGACGGAGATGGGCAAGAAGGATACCGTCAGTTGGGGGACCTGGGGATCGGGTGTTGTCGTGTCCTGCCCGCCCGCCGAGCCGAGAGGACCGGCGGCGGCAACTGGACAGGCCCGGCAGCTTCCAATCGGCGAATGCTGCCGGCTTCGGCAAAGGGTTCCGAATCAGACCAGCTCGTGGACGGGCTGACCCTGCTTGTCGCCGATGGCGTTGGCGATGTAGATGGGCCGGCGCCCCGGACCCAGGTAGGTCTTGGTGTAGTCGATGCCCAGGGCCTTGTAGACAGTGGCGAACAGGTCTCCGATGGTGACCATTCGCTCGGCCACGTAGGCGCCCCGCTCGTCGCTGGCTCCCACTACCTGGCCTCCCTTGATGCCGCCGCCTCCCAGCGCCACAGACCAGCAGTGGGCCCAGTGGTCCCGGCCCCGCCCCGGGTTGATGTTGGGGGTGCGGCCGAACTCGCCCATCACCAGAACGACGGTGGATTCCAGCAGGCCCCGCTGATCAAGGTCTTCCATCAGCGCCGAGAGTGACCGGTCCAGGGGAGGAACCAGCACATTCCTCAAGTAGTGGTCGTTTTTGTAGTGGGTGTCCCAGTTGTGTCCGTCGGCGGGGTTCCAGCCGTCGACGGTTACGAACCGGCAGCCTGCCTCGACCAGCCGGCGGGCCAGCAGGACTCCCTGTCCGAAGCGGTCGGTCCCGTAGGTCTCCTTGGTCTTGGTGGATTCGAGCGAAACGTCGAAGGCCTTCCTGACGGCCGGTGAAGTGATCAGGCTCAGCGCCCGTTCGTCAAAGGCATCCACCATGCCGAAATTGGCGGCGGCCTCCATCTTGCGGTAGCGCTCGTCCACCAGGTTCAGAAAGGAGTGCCGGGCCTGCAGGGCCTCAACCGAGATCTCTCCGGGAAGCGTCAGATCGGCCACCTTGAAATCCTTGCCGTCGCTGATCCGGTCCGACGATGTCAGGGTCAGCGGTTCGTACATGGGGGAGATGAACCCGGCGCTGCGACAGTTCAAGCGGCCGCGGCTGGTGGTCACGTAGGCGGGCATTTCGTTGCGCTGACCCAACTCCCTGGCCACGATCGAACCCACGCTGGGGAAGCGGGTGGTGGTGGTGGGGAGATGGCCGGTCATGGAGTAGTAGCTGCCTTCCGAGTGGGCGTTGGACTCGCTCTTCATGGAGCGGATGATCGAGAGCTTGTCCATGTGCCTGGCCACCTTCGGAAGGATCTCCGATATCTGGATTCCGGGCGCATTGGTGGAGATGGGGTTGAACCCGCTGTTGCCCTTGACGTCCCAGGTGTCCAGGTGGCTCTGGCCCCCGAACATCCAGATCATGATGCAGGACTGGGCTTTGGCCTTTGGGTTGGTGTTGGCCATCAGGCTCGACAACTGGAAATAGTCGCTGAGGCTGAGGCCCATGTAGCTGAGAGCGCCCGCTTTGATAAAAGCCCGCCGCCCTGGCAGATGCGATCCGGCGCCTGACGTGTCGACCCGTCGTTTCATGGTGATCTCCCTTGGAGTTACGGATAGAGGATAAGTTAAATCCAGCCCGGCCCGCTGTCAAGGAGAATCGGGATGGGGGGCTGGCCTATTTCAGCTTCCGGTGTCGGTTTTTCGATGCGGGGATGATCGGGCGAACGGTAACAACCGGGCAACCACAAGGGTTGCCCCTACGGCGGGGGCGGTGTGGGTTCGCTGCTTGGCCCCTTCCCCGCCCTGGTCCGGCCCTCATGCTAAAATGCAGATATCCCTCGGGAATTCCAGACTGTTGTCCCCGGGTCCACAGGACGGCAGGGAAACCGTTCCCGCGGGATCCCTTTTTCATTGGGCAGGCACGACCTCCGCGTTGACGGGAAAGGCCTTCAGGCGGCCCGCATGAGCCAGGACAAGCAACGCAAAAAAAACGGAAAATTTTCCCTCTCCTCGCTCCAGTACGTGTTTCGACACATCATCTGGCCGCGCCGGAAGCTGGTGATCTTCGGGGTGATCCTGATCATTGTGAACCGCTTCTCGCGCCTGGTTCTGCCGGGGTCCACCAAGTACCTCATGGACGACGTCATCGGAAAGGGCGACACGGACCTCCTCAAGATTTTGCTGCTTAGCGTGGGAGCCGCCCTGTTCGTTCAGGCCGTCACTTCCTTCGTGTTGACGCGC
>JAPVWS010000150.1 GCA_027493295.1 Candidatus Versatilivorator vitaminiformans
GCCGTAGGCCCTTGGGATCCGGTTGGCAGCGGCATAGGCCTCGGCCTTTTCCAGGCCCCGGCTGGCCACCGCCGCCAACCGGCTGCGCCCGGAACGCTGCATGGGTCCCACCATGGCGACGTTGATCCAGGCTGTCGACAGCAGACCCCAGCGGACCTTGTCGGTGACGAGCGCCATGGCGGCGAAGGCAATCCTTCCCTTGTCGCTGCATTCGCCCTCGGAGCCGATCCGCCAAAGACGAGCAGGAACGATCAATGTGTGAAGACCCGGAACTCACGGCATCATAGGTGGCGCCCCCAAGGCTGTCAAGGTGAGGAGCGTCGGGGGAGTGACCTGGCGCGACATGCGGGCCGCAGGGCTAACCTGGGCTGCGGGCACAACCGGGTCCGACCGAAACCGTCGAGTCCATTTGAGGTATGATCTTGCAAAACGATCAGACCCGACCCCTTTCGAGCACCCATGGGAGGAGCGACACCGTGTCTATCTTTCGGCAAATCCGCCTCGTCCTGGTTCTGATGGGCTTGAGCTGGCTGCAGCTTGCCCCGGGCTTCGGCCAATCCCGTTCAGCCTCGGATTGGCTGGCTCATGACCCCGACCGGCCCCGGCCGCCGGTGGTGTCGCCGGCACGCCAATCTCTCCCGGTGGCTCCTCCCGAGGACGCCGTGGTGCTCTTCGACGGGACCGGCCTGGAGGGATGGAGAAGCGAGGACGGCGGGCCGGCGCGCTGGAAAGTGCAGGATGGGGTCATGATCTCGGTGCCCGAAAGCGGTTACGTGTATACCTCGCAGGCCTTCGGCGACGTGCAGCTTCACGTGGAATGGGCGGCTCCCCTTCCGGTGGTCGGCAGCAGTCAAGGGCGCGGCAACAGCGGCGTCTACCTGATGTCCAAGTACGAAGTCCAGGTTCTCGACTCCTACCAGAACGACACCTATCCCGACGGTCAGGCCGGCGCCGTCTACGGACAGTACCCGCCACTGGTGAACGCCAGTCTTCCCCCCGGGGAGTGGCAGGCCTACGACATCATCTTTCGCCGCCCACGCTTTCACCGGGACGGACGGCTGGCCTCGCCGGCCAGGATGACGGTGCTTCACAATGGAATCCTGGTGCAGGACAACGTCGAACTCTGGGGGCCCACGGCCTGGCTGCAGCATGCGCCCTACACCTACCACCCCGACAAGCTGCCGCTTGCCCTGCAGGACCACGGCAACCCGGTCCGGTTCCGCAATATCTGGCTGCGGGAACTGCCGGAGCATGCCGAGCCCGAGCCGCCCCACCGTCCCGGCCCGCCCGCCATCGCCCTGGCTCCTAGAGTGTTGCAGCGCTATGCAGGCCGTTACCGGACTCCAGACGGACACGAGTTCGTGATCTCCCTACACGGGGACCACCTGAGGGCGTTTTTTTACCGCAAACCGGAGATCGAGCTGGTGCCCCGCTCGGAAAGGGAGTTCGCCCTGCGCTGGACGGCAGCCCGATTACTGTTCGAACTGGATGGGGAGGGACGTCCCACCGCACTCATCTTCGAGATCGGGGGCGACCAGCGTCGCGTAGAGCGGGTTGACTAAAGGCCTCCTCTTCTCTCTGCGTCAACTCCGCGGGAAGGTGGATCTCCCATCCCTCCGCAGTTCCCAATCAACAAGAAGAGTCCACACGATCCAAGGAGGCTGGTCATGGACAGGGCACGTCGGCGCTTCATACAGGGACTGGCTCCGGCCGCGGTGGCCGCGGCCTTGCCTGGGAGGCTTGGGGCCTCGGCTTTCACTGAGGAGGGACAGAAAGGGCAGGAGCCTTCGTCGGGACGAGCCGCACAGGAACGCACCCGAGAGACGGACTTCGCCATGACCCGGCAGGAGCTGGAGCGGAAAGCGCTGCGCATCCAGGCTCTGCTGGAGGAAGAAACGCTTCAGGTTCACGGACTGGTCCCCATGTTCGTGCGGGCCTCCGACTATCGCCTGCCGACCGCCGAAGACTACGCCGGGGCCTACCGGCACCGTCACCTGCGAGGAAAAACCGAGGCCGAGCTGGGACTGCCGCCCATGCATGTCTGGCGGGCCTGGGAGGATACGGCAGCCGACACGGGCTTTTACCTGGCCGCACTCTCCTGGCAGTACCGCTGCACCGCCGACCCCCTGGCGCTACGCCGCTGCCGGCGGACGCTGAGAGCGCTCAAGACCGTCTACGACCTGGGCGCCCAGGCCATGGAGCCCGGCTTCCTCTGCAAGCCCTACGGGGGCAAGGCCAGCAATCAGACCTCGCCGGACCAGCTCCAGTGCGTGGCCTCGGGACTGGACGCCTACCGCCGGATCGCCGGCATCCATGACTCCAAGCTGATCAGCCAGATGTTCCAGGGGTTCGCCGACTTCCAGATCCGCCACGACTACTACCATCCCGGGACCTACTTCGCCGTGCCCCTCAAGCCGCGCTACCGCCTGTGGGGTCCCGACTGGCAGCCGGGCACCAAGCCCTGGAGCATCGGCATCATCTACCTCACCGTCATGTACCATGCCTGGCGCAGCGGCGGCGATCCGGAGTACCTGCGCCAGATCGAGCGCTGGTATGCCGGATGCGGCCTGAACAATTTCCCCTCCGGGGGGAGTGGAAGAAGCTATCGCGAGCTCTACCTGCCCAGCCTGCTGATGGAGATCGACCCCTGGCGCCACCGAATCTGGCGCGCCATGATGCTGGGCACCTTCCGCAACGTCAGAGGCAGCATTCAAACCGACGGAACCATTCTTCAAAACGGCCGCTGGGGCCCCGGGCCCTACCGGTCGGGTCGCTCGGCCATCTACGCACGCGGCATGGTGAGCGCTCAGCGCTGGTTTCCGGAGGAGCCCCTGGCCGAGACTGCCCGCCGCATCCTGGAAGCACTGGACCTGTCCACCTTTCGCTTCATCCTGCCACCTGCGGAAGGGGAGTCACTGGCTCCGGAGTGGAAAGTCGAGACCGAGCTGATCGACCACGACTCGCTGACAGCCTGGTTGTGGACCTATTGGGAGGGACGCTTCTACGATTACTGGTGAGTCCCGGCGGTGCTTTCAGTGGAATGGCAGGCCTCGCCGACCCAATCCCAGGCACCTTGGTTGCTGGAGCGCGATCACGGCCGTGACCGCCCCCCGGAGCAAATGGTCGCCCCACAAGATTCGATATTGAGACGGGTGGCGACCGGCAAGCCTTGAAACGGGTGCAGAGCTGCTGGATCAACGCCCGCTGTCACGGCTCTGCAACCGGTAGATGATTCGCATCAGCAACAACTCTTCGTAACTCACGGCCTTGTCAAGGGCATCGAAAACCGGGCGCAGGAAGTCCGGGCCCAGCTTGTCGAAGACAGCCAGCACCTGTTCCTGCACCATTGATGACAACTGGGATTCGGCCCGAAACCGTTCCACCGTTAGCACATCTCCCGATTGTATGTACCTTTCCAAATGAGAGACGATCGTCCGGCGTTTCACTCCATAGGCTTGCATCAGTCGGGTTACCGATTCTCCGTTCCGGAAGCGTTCGCCCACTTCCCGGCTGCGAGAATTGGAACGTCCTGAAGCAGATCTGGAGCGACGAGCGGGTTTGGGATTCTCTTTGAACCCCTTTTCCCGGCAATAGGCGGCGATGATGGGTAAGAAGATGTCGGCGTACCTTGCAACTTTGGCCTGACCAATCCCGTGCAAACTTTCCAACGATGCAGTGGAATGAGGGAAATAGGCTGCCATTTCCTGTAGAGTCCGGTCGGAAAAGATCACGTAGGGCGGAACGTCCGCAGCGTCTGCCAGCTCTTTGCGCTTGGTGCGGAGTAGTTCGAAGAGTTGATGGTTGTACCCGGCGACTTCGTTGACTGGAACGGCGCGACCGGTGGACTTCTCTCCTGTTTCCACCGGTGTCCCCCACACCTTTTCTCCCTTGAGGACAGCCCACCCCGTCTTCGTCAATTTGACGCTGCCATGCTCCATGTCTCGAGCAATCAGCTTCTGCTGCGTGAACTGCTGCGCCAGGAGTTTCCATTGCTCGGCGGAATACTCCTTGCCAATGCCATAAGTTGAGAGACGGTCATGTCGCTGCCTTGTCACCTTCCTTGCCCGCGAACCGCGCAACACGTCGATGATGTGACCGATGCCGAAGACCTGGTGGGTCCGCACCATGCAGGAGAGAAATTTTTGGGCTGGAAGGGTCAGGTCAGCTTGCTCCTCTTCACTCTTGAGGCAATTGTCGCAGGCTCGGCAGTTTTCCGATCCGTACGCCTCTCCGAAATAGGCCAACAATTCACGACGACGGCATCCCCCCGAGGTCGCCCAATCCACCATGGCTCGCAAGCGCTTTTGCCGTCCCTTGCGTTCAGACTCCGCGCCCTGCTGAATGAAGTATCGGATGGTGTCTACGTCGCCATAGCTGAACAGCAGCAGACAATCCGCCCCAAGCCCGTCTCGACCGGCACGCCCGATTTCCTGGTAGTAGCCTTCAACGTTTTTGGGCAGATCCACGTGGAGCACAAAGCGCACGTCCGGCTTGTCGATACCCATGCCAAAGGCAATCGTTGCGACCATGACCTGCACATCGTCGTGGATGAAGGCCTGCTGGTTGTTTTTGCGGGATTCATCCTCAAGGCCGGCATGATAGGGCAATGCCGAGAACCCATGCTCCACCAGTGCCTCGTGCAGCGAGTCCACTTGTCGACGGGTGGCGCAGTAGATGATGCCCGACCGATTGGGATGGGCACCCAGGAAGTCCAGTGTCTGTCCCAGCACGTTGGTCTTCGGCTCGACGGCAATGAAGAGGTTTGAGCGATCGAAGCTGGCAATGAATTCGTTTTCGTTGCGGAAACCCAGTGTCTGTCTGATGTCGGTTTGGACACGAGGCGTCGCCGTTGCCGTCAGGGCAACACATACGGCGTGAGGGAATCGCTCCCGTACGGAGGCCAGTTGGCGATATTCCGGGCGAAAATCGTGCCCCCATTGAGAAATACAGTGAGCCTCGTCAATGGCCAGGCATTCCAGCCGACAGTCGTCCAGCAGCCGCAATGTTTCGGCCCGCAGGAGCGCTTCGGGCGCAAGGTAGAGCAGCTTCACCTCCCCCGTTCTGAGCCGATCGGCGGTCGATACATATTCGTGGTGGCTGAGGGTGCTGTTGAGAAAGACGGCGCGTACTCCCAACTGCCGCAACTGGGTCACCTGGTCCTGCATGAGTGAAATGAGCGGCGAGACGACCACCGTCAGCCCGTCGAAGAACAGCGCCGGCAATTGGTAACACAGAGACTTGCCCCCGCCGGTGGGCATGATGACCAGGGTGTCGCGGCGCTGCAGAATATTTTCGATGATCTCCGCCTGTAACGGTCGAAATTCATCGTAGCCAAAGACGCTTTTGAGGGTGTCGGGGGGGCTGGCTGGTGGTTGGCCGGTTCTTGGCTGACGACTGGGGGATTCGGTGTTCATTGGCTGGTTCATTGGCCGGTTCTTGACCAGCCTCCTCGGTATGGCGTCGTGGCCGGATTCAGAACGATTCCGTCGGCGCCAAATCTTTGCGGTGCAGGAGGGAGATCTCGTATTTTTGCAGAACCGCTATCAGTCGATCGATGGAACGGTTGCCGTAACCAATGGCGTAGTTGGGAGTGGTTGGATGATGAAACATACTTGGGGAAGGGTACTGACCCTACTGTCACGCAGGCTCAATGTCGGTTTGAGCAAAATCCTTGCCTTTGAACAAAAGAGGCTCCCCCTTGGCATCCGCGAGGGCATACGCGAAGCAGTCACCGAAGTTCAACCCTGCCGGATGGTTGCCCTTGCCGAATCGCCGCCATGCCCGGCGGGCGGCTTCCACCTGTTGAGGCGTGACCGGCACCAGCTCGATTCCTGCCCGTTCCAGAAAGACATCGAGTTCATGACCCGCAGCCAAACCGCTCCGGCTTTCGACCACAATGGCGGCTTCCAGCAGATTGGCCGCCGATATTCGGCAAGGCGAGGTCTCGATAATCGATCTTGCGTAGTATTCCGCATCCGCTTCAGCGAACAAGACCGCCAGCACCGCCGATGTGTCTTCGATCATTTGGGCAGGCCCCGCTCGTCGTAAAGCAGGTCACCATGTTCCAGGGACGAGGCTCCCTCACCCACCAGCTTGGCGCAACGTTTTCCGATGGCAAGCAACTCCTGAGTTCGGGCATCCACGTCACGCCTGCGCTTCTCTCGATCCAACCGTTCCCGCAGCGCAACCTTGATGGCGCCGGTCTTAGTCTCACCGGTTAGCCGGGCGAGTTCCCCGGCGAGTTGGCAGGCCTCTTCATTCTTGATGTTGAGACTCATCGCAGCCTCCAGGGTAGAATTCTCAAAAGGATTCCACCTTAAGCTCCAACCCAATGCGACCAATGTGCCGCGTAAGCGGGGCAGGGTGGACTGGGCCCCGGATCGAAAGAACAGCAGAGCCGTCCTCAGGATTCGGTACGGTACCCACCGGCTGGCCGGGAAGACCGCCGCCAAACTACAGAGTCATTGTCATTGCAGGGAACAGAGAGGGAGTGCTGTACCTGCGGTCCGGGTCCCGATTGGCGCGAGACCGTCTCAGACCAGGATTTCCTTCATCACGCGGCCGCCCAGGTCGGTGAGGCGCTTGAAGCGGCCGGCGTGGTAGTAGGTGAGCTGCATGTCATCCAGTCCCAGGCAGTGCAGGATGGTGGCATGCAGGTCGTGCAGATGATAGACGTTTTCCGCGGCCTTGATGCCCAGTTCGTCGGTGGCGCCGACGACGGTGCCACCCTTGATGCCGGCGCCGGCAAACCACATGATCATGGCGTCCTTGTTGTGGTCGCGGCCCGGATGGGAGCGGAAGAAGTCCATGGAGTTGTCGGCGGTGCGGCCGAATTCACCGCCCCAGACCACCAGGGTCTCGTCCAGCAGCCCCCGCCGCTTGAGGTCCTTGAGGAGGCCCGCCACCGGCTGGTCGGTTTCCAGGCCCCGCTTGCGGTGCTCTGAGGCGATATTCTCGTGGGAGTCCCAGCCGTCGCAGTAGATCTGGACGAAGCGCGTTCCCCTTTCCACCAGCCGACGGGCCATCAGGCACTTGCGGGCCATGTGCTCCGACATGGCGTGGTTGAGCCCGTAGAGTTCCTTGATGTCCTCCGGCTCCTTGTCGATGTCCAGGGCCTCCGGAACGGCGAACTGCATGCGGAAGGCCAGCTCGTAGTTCCTCATGCGCCCCAGCAGGTCGCTGTTGGAGGGATGGGACTGCAACAGCTTCCGGTTGAGCCGGTTGAGCAGGCCGATGCTGGCCTCCTGGCGCTGCGGCGTCACCCCTTGCGGGGGTTCCAGATCCACAATCGGCACTCCCTCGGAACTCAACAGGGTTCCCTGGCACTCGGCCGGCAGGTAGCCGTTGGAGTAGTTGACGGCTCCTCCCTCGATTCCCCGGCGCTTGTCCGGCAAGACCACGAAAGCCGGCAGGTTCTGGTTCTCGGTGCCCAGTCCGTAGACCGCCCAGGACCCCAGGGAAGGGCTCCCCGGAATGGGAAGTCCGGTGTTCATCAGGAAGCTGCCCACCGGGTGGCTGCTGGAATTAGTGTGGAGGGACCTGACCACGGCGATGTCATCCACGCAGGTGGACAGGTGAGGAAAGATCTCGGAGACTTCGGTGCCGCACTTGCCGTGCCTGGCGAACTTGAAGGGGCTCCCCACGTAGAGGCGCTTTTCAAGGCTGCCGTAAATGCGGGTCACCGGCGTGCCGTGGTAGCGGGCCAGCGCCGGCTTGGGGTCGAAGGTGTCCATCTGGCTGGGCGCGCCGAACATGAAGAGAAAGATGCAGGACTTGGCCTTGCCCGGCAGGTGGGGAGGCTTGGGGGCCAGCGGGTTGCCGGCGGTCCTGGAAGCGGCCAGCAGGCCGTCCTTGTAAAGCATCGAGGACAGCGCCACCGATCCCAGACCCTTGCCGAGACGATAGACGAACTCCCGCCGTCCCAGTCCCGGGTCGCTTGCGGCCGGCACGGGCTCCACGTCGCTGCAGAGCTGAACTCCGTTCCTTCGAAGGAGCCATTGCCCCTTGCCGATTCCAGAGGATTGCCTGTCGTATTTCATGGTTTGCGAACGCCTTTTACTCCAGATAGATGAATTCGTTCATGTTCAGCAGCACCAGGCAGAGCTCCTGCAAGGTCCCCTGCCGTCCCTTCAATCCCGAGGCGGCCCCGGAGGAATCGCTTAGCGCCGCCGGGGTCAGGGAGAGCTGGCGCGGCGCCGGCTGCAGGAAAGCCAGGCAATCCATCGCTTCGGAGGGATCCGGATCCCGCTGCAAGGCCAGCTGGAAGGCTCGCTTGACCTGCAAGGCCACATCGGCTCCAACCTCCCTTCGAATGCGGGCCGCCATGGCCTCGGCCTGCTGGTGGGCGAAGGCTCCGTTGAACAGCGAGAATACCTGGCTGGTAACAGTGGTGACGTTTCGGACGGCGCACCTCTCGGAGGTGTTGGGTCCGTCGAAAACGGTCATCATCGGGAGTTGGAAGGACCGCATCTGCAACATGTAGATGCTGCGCCGGTTCTGGTCTTCCTGGGGAGAGGGCTCCCACCAGGTCCGGGAGCGCTTCTGCCACTCATCCTCGGCCTCCGGAAGGTAGGGCGGGCCGCCCATCACCGGGTTCAGGTTGCCGCTTACGGCCAGCAGGCTGTCCCGGATGACCTCGGCCTCGGCCCGAATGGGACTGCGCTTCCACAGCAACTGATTGGCTGGGTCAAGCTCCTCGAAAGCCGCGTTCTCCGCGTTTTCCACCGACTGGCGATAGACGCTTGACTGCAGGATCAGCCGATGCATCTCCTTGACGCTCCAGCCCCCTTCCACGAACTGCCAGGCGAGCCAGTCGAGGAGATCCTGATGGAGAGTGCCGCTGCCGTTCCTGCCGAAATCGCTGGCCGTCCTCACCAGGCCCTGGCCGAAATGGTGCTGCCAGATGCGCGGCTCAGCCCCAGCCCGTCCAGGTTGGCCGGTTCGGAATGGCCGGTGACCGCGCTCAGGAATCCCGGCTTGACTTCCTCGCCTCTCAGCTTGAGATTGCCTCCCTTCAGGATGTAGGTGGCCACCGTCCTTCTCAAGGGAGCGTCGGAGGTCAGGTAGGCCATCGCCTTGTAATAGTCGGGGCTGCTGGGGTTGGCGAAGCGGGCGGTCTGCCGTGTAATCAGAGCCAGCCGATCCTTTTCCTCCCGGGTGTAGAAGTCCCCCTTGGCCCAGGGCATCCGCTTGAGATCGGGAACCACCCAGTCCTTGAGATCTTGGGGACTCATCAAGGTGTAATGCGGCGCTTCCCGCTTCTTGAGTCCGGCCCTGAATTCCTCTGCAGCCTTCTTGCGCTCGGAAAGCACCCGGTCCCAGGCCTCGGACTTTCGCTTCCACCAGTCGGGCTGCTGGAGAGGGGCTTCGTACTGGGTGAATTTCAAGTCCTTGGCGCTGAAAGTCAGTGGAGCGAAGAAAGCTTCCAGACGGTAGTAATCGCGGGTGGGTATGGGATCGTACTTGTGGTCGTGGCAGCGGGCGCATCCCAGCGTGACCCCCAGAAAAGTTTCCCCGGTGGTATCCACCACGTCGATCAGGACATCCCGCCGGCCCTCGGCGGCACTGCGTTCCACCCGCACTCCCAGCGTCAGGAAGGAGGCCCCGATTTTCCCCTCGTCTCCATAGGCCCGGAAGGCATCGCCCGCGATTTGCTCCTTGATGAAGCGGTCGTAGGGGCGATCCTGGTTGAAGGCCCGGATGACGTAGTCCCGGTAGCGCCACATGTGGGCGCGCGGATACTCCAGCCCGCCGCCGCGGGTGTCGGCATAGCGCACCAGGTCCAGCCAGTGCCGTCCCCAGCGCTCGCCATAGCGGGAGTCGGCCAGCAGTCGCTCGATGGCCCGGGAGTAGGCCTCGGGCGATGCATCCTCGAGGAAGCGGTCCATGTCCTCCGGAGTCGGAGGCAACCCGATCAATCCGAAATAGAGCCGCCGCAGCAACGCCCGGCGCGAAGCCAGGGGCGCCGGACGCAGTCCCTTCTCCTCCAATCGGGCCAGGATGAAGGCGTCGATGGGGTTGGCCACCCAAGCCTGCCGTTTGACTTGGGGAACCACCGGCTCCTTCAACTCGATCCAGGGCCAGCCGGGTCTGTCCTCCTGCTTTCCCCCGGCTTCTTCGGTGACCGCCATCCCGTCGATCCAGCGGGCAATGAGATCGACTTCCTCCTCGGACAGGGAATTGCCGCCCAACGGCATGGCCGGCTCCCTCTCGCCCCGCAGGCGAAGCATCAGCGGGCTGGCCTTGCTGTTGCCGGCAATGACGGCCGGACCGTCCAGAGCGCCGCCCTTCAGCAGCGAATCCACGGTTTCGACGACCAGGCCGCTGCGGTGGGACTGGGAACTGTGGCAACTGCCGCAGTTGCTCTCCAGAATGGGCCGGATTTCCTGCTCGAAGCCGGGAGCGCCATCGGTCGGGTTGGGAGCGCTCAGCCCGGTTCCGTTCAGAGCCAGGCTGACCAGGCCCAAGCCGATCCAGGTCAGGACAGGCCTTGACCGGCGGCAGGATGCGCCAAACCAATGCAGACAGGTCCAGGCTCGAAGTGTCGGTACGATGGAAACCACCCCGATACCCCCTTTTGGGATGACTTTGGGAACATGGCAATGTGTCATATCGCCCGGCGGTTGTCAAGCGAAACAGGGAAAAGACAGGGGCGAACCGGTAGTCGTGCCGCGGCAGTGGAGGGCATGGGCGGCCGACAGGCCACAATGGCTTGACCTGTCTTCTCAAACGCGCCAAACTACCCTTTTTCAGTGAGCAGACGCCAGGAAAGAAACAGTTCCAGGCGGCATCCGACCCCGACTGCAAACGGGGTGCATGCCGCCCGAGTTCATCTTCCGTGCCTGGAACACCCCACCACATCCACTGGAGGAAACGGCATGAACCCGAAACGGGCACAGTTGCTGTCTGACGGATACGTGATCCTGCGCCAGGTCGTTCCACCCGAACAACTGGATCGTTTGCGAAGCGATATCGAGACGGTGGTGGCCCGCCAGCGGGCCGGCGACCCCGAATGGGACCGGACGCCCCAACCTCGGGCTTCCATCGTCGACCAGGTGGAGGCGTCCACCATTGGCGCCTTCGAGTTCCTGTTGCACCCCAACACTCATGGAGTCAGCGCCGAAGTGCTCGACAGCCCCACGGAGGCGGTGGCCTCCAACCAGGCCCTGGTCATCTGCAATCCCGAGTTTTCTCCGGAAGCCCCCCCGAGACCGGGACAGCACTGGGGAACCGATCCCCGAAACTGGCACCGTGACGTGCGGCCCGATCGGGATGGACCGCTGAGTGCGCACATCGAGGATCAACTGGCCAACGGTCCGGCCTACGTGCAGTGGAACATCGCTCTTTACGAGGACCACATCCTCTACGTGGTCCCGGGCAGCCACCGCCGGCTCAGCACCGAGATCGAGTCTTCCCACCTTCAGGGGGAGCGGGGCACCACCAGTCCGGTTCCGGAGAGCATCCCCGTGGAACTGGGTCCGGGCGACGGAGTCGTCTACAACAACCTGATGCTGCACTGGGGCAGCAAGTACGGCCCCGAAAAGAAGCGCCGCACCGTCCACCTGGGCTATCGCTCCTTCGGCCACATCTTCCCTCGCCAGCAATGCAACCTGCCGATGGGATTCTGGAACCGGTTCGCGGAGGGGACCCCGCAGCGTCGGGTGGCTGAACACTGGTTTGCACTCTTTCAATCCGAGTTTGCCACCATCGAGGAGACGCTCCGCGCGGCCCTGTCGGGGAACGGAGAGGCGTTCGAGGCGGGACTGAGCCGCCTGCACCCACCCGAGAAAGGACGGCGGACCTGCCTGATCCTGTTGGCCAAGCAGGTGCTGGCCCTCCACGGACAGAGAGGCTTGCCGAGCGGCAACGGCTCCGGCCAGTCGGTTTACGATTGGCAGCTTCAGGAACTGGCTTCACGTTTCAGCGACCGGGAACTGGAGCGGTTGTGGCGGCGTTTCCAGCCCATCGACGAGGCCCTGCGGAGCGGCGCCACCAGGCATGTCTCCGGTTTCCTGGGTCCGACGACCGACTACGAGTTCGAGAAGGTGCCGGCGGGGATGACGGCCGAGGGGATATGTGCCGAGGTATTGGGTCAGCCGCAACGGCTCTTTCATTCCGGCTCAACGCCGCTTCCCGCCTGAAACCAACTTTTGTCGAGGGCAGATACGAAACTGAAGCGGCTGTTCTGTCCCAATCAGGCGCAACACTGAAGGAGGTTGTTCCATGACGACTCGACGGGCGTTCCTCATGCAACTCGGCGCCGTCTCGGCGGTTTCGCCCCTAATGGCGAGTACGCTGCCGGCCCGGCCTTCTCCTCGGGAAGAGGACGAAATGGCCCAGACGCTCAAGGAGTTCGAGCCTCGGGGCTGGAAGCGGCACATGCTCATTCAGGGAGACGGCAAGGGAGGCTGGGTGGTTCGGAAGGCCGAGATCAATTTCCATCACTACACCCCGCCGGGCCGCCGCCCCCATCCCCTCCAGGGACAGGGAATCTGGGCCTTCGGAGTGGTTGAGATGGACAACGGCGAGTTTGCCCTGCTGGCCAGTTGGGACACCGACAATGACCAGACCCACGGAACCGACGTCACCTGTGAGGACTTCAAGGGACCCATTGCCTGCGAGAAGCTGATGATCGCCTTCAGCCGGGACAAGGGGCAAACCTGGACCAACTTCCGGCGGATCGAGGGAGGCGAAGGGCGTCCGGTGCAGTTGACCTACCTGGGCAAGGGGAACTTGACGTTTCAGACAGACCGGGTCAAACCCATCCTGCAGTACTTCAGCAGCGACTATGGGCGGACCTGGGAAACCAACGAGTTGCCGCCAAGCTCGAACGGGAAGCTCTTCTCACCCTGCGACAGCAACAACCTGGTCGACCGCGATGCCGACGGCAACGCCGTCCGGCTCGCCCAGATCGGCTACCAGTGGCCGGCGGAGCCTTCCATTGGAATGGTGCGCTGGTCCGAGGACGGTGGGCGGACCTGGGGCAAGGAGGTCGCGCC